>NZ_CP069127.1:1860000-2140000 GCF_016811915.1 Brevibacillus choshinensis
TATGTGGAGGCGATGTGGCTGATGCTCCAGCAGGAGGTGCCGGACGATTTTGTCATCGCCACTGGCAAGACCTCGACGGTTGAGGAAATGTGCAGGATCGCATTTGACTACGTCGGTTTGAATTATCAGGATTACGTCGTCATCGATCCGGCGCTCTACAGACCGGCAGAGGTAGATGTTTTGCTGGGCAACCCGGAAAAGGCGAAGCGAGAGCTGGGATGGACGCCAAAGACCAAGCTCGAGCAGCTCATCCACATGATGGTCGAAGCGGATCTACAGCGGGTAGCCAAGATGGGGTGAGCAAAGAAAAACGAGGCTGCACAGAGGCAACCTCGTTTTTTTGTGTTTAAAAAGCCGCCTTACCAGCAAACCAAGCGATCATGCGCTTGTTGATGTCTTCCTCGGAGAGTTCCTCGAACAGTCGAGCTTCCACGATCATGTCATACAGGCGCTCCATCGGTTCGCGGCCATCCGCTTTCTTCGCTTTGGCATCGTTTTTCAAGAGCTCCCACGTGTGTACCACAAAGTCGCGGCGGTCGACCTCTTGCTTGTGGAAGAAGAACTCCATTCTCTCGACGTGATCGAGGAAATCACTGCCGAAGCGGTCTTCTGCTTTGCCGCGCAGCAAGGCGATTTCAGCCTCATACATCGGGCGCTCATTGCCTTTTTCCTTGGAGATCCAAGGGGTTTCCAAGATGAGTGGCAGGTGGCGGAGCTTTTCGTGCTCCACGATGTACTTCATGGCGTCAAAGCCGATGAGGCCTGCCCCTACAGGAGCGTGACGGTCTTTCCCTGCTCCGCGGAAATTTTTACTGTCGTTCAAGTGGACAACCGCGAGCCGATCCAGTCCAATCACACGGTCAAACTGGTCGAGAACCCCATCGAAATCGTGCACAACATCGTAGCCGGCATCATGGATGTGGCAGGTGTCCATGCATACGGTGAGTCGGCGGTTATCTTCTACCTTTTCGATGATAGCGGCCAGCTCCTCAAAAGTGCGGCCGATTTCGGTCCCTTTGCCTGCCATCGTTTCTAGCGCGATGTTGACATCGGTATCCTTGACGCCGCTGAGGACTTCATTCAGGCCTTCCGCGATGCGCGCGATTCCGTATTCCGCATCCTTATCCGTATATGCTCCCGGATGGAGTACGATGTTTTTTACACCGAGATAATTCGTGCGGCGGATTTCCTCCTGCAAGAAGTTTACGGCCAGCTCGTAGGTGTCATCCTTGTACGAACCCAGATTGATGATGTAAGGCGCGTGGACGACGATCTCTTCCATGCCGTGCTTGTCCATTACGGCTTTGCCTTCCTCGATGAACTGATCTTCAATGGGTTTGCGCCGCGTGTTTTGCGGGGCTCCTGTATACACCATGAACGTGCTCGAGCCGTAAGCGACAGCTTCTTCCGCTGCATTCAGCAGTCCTTTGCCAGAGAACGATACGTGCGAACCGATCTTTACCATCCAGCATTCATTCCTCTCTTTTCGGGCAGAGCGCAAAGCTACTAGTGCCTCTTTTCATAAAATAGCGCAAGATGCCCAATTCGTCCATCCGGAAGGTATGTGCAGACGTGCGCAGCTGACTTCACTATCTTGCTTATCTATTCGAAAATGCGTACAGAACCCCTTCCTAGCGGGTATACTGACGTTGGAGGTGAAGGGAAATGGAAACAGCAGGGACCAATCTGGAACAGCTGACGGATGAAAAATGGCAGGCCATTGTCGGCAACGACGCCACCTTTGATGGAAGCTTCTTCTACGCAGTGAAGACGACGCGCATTTTTTGCCGGCCATCCTGCAAGTCCAAACCGCCGAACAAAGAAAATGTACGCATCTTTGAAAATGCGCAGCAAGCCCTGTCCGCCAAATTCCGCCCCTGCAAACGGTGCAAGCCGACGGGTCAGCGTTTGCCCGACAGGGAGTGGGTGGAGCAAATCACGCAGTACATCGATGAGCATTTCCAGGAGAAGCTGACCCTGGAAAGCCTGGCGGAGGAGTGCCATGGCAGTCCATACCATTTGCATCGCACCTTCAAACGGATTCAAGGCATCACGGTGGTAGAGTACGTGCAGCAGACGCGAATCCAGGCTGCCAAAGAAATGCTATTGGATACCGATCGCTCGATTGCGAAGATCGCCTCGGCGGTAGGAATGCAAAACACGCCATACTTCATGACCCTATTCAAAAAACTGACAGGGCGTACACCTACAGAGTATCGCCAAATTCACCATAAACAACCGTCGTTGGAGGGATTTATTCATGAAAACGGAAAAGAAACCGGAAGTGTACTGGACATTGCTGAACCATGAAGGCTGGAGTCTTTATCTGGCAGCCACCGAGCAAGGCTTGTGCTTCGTTGGATCACAGGATCAGCCGTGGGAAGAATTGTCCGAGTGGGCGAGCCAGCGTATGCCGGGCAGCAGTCTTATTCAGGATGATGCGAGATTGCAGCCGTATGTCACGGAACTGATCGCGTACTTCGACGGGGCGAAAGATCGCTTTTCGATTCCTCTCGATGTTCGCGGCACACCCTTTCAGCTCGCGGTCTGGGATGCTCTTTGCCAGATTCCGCTTGGGCAGACGCGGACGTACTCGGATATCGCCGAGCAGATTCAAAAGCCGGCTGCGGTCCGCGCGGTAGGAGCTGCGATTGGAGCTAATCCTGTATTGATTGCCGTTCCTTGTCACCGGGTGATTGGAAAAAATGGGGCATTGACTGGCTATCGAGGCGGGATGGAAATGAAAGAAGTACTTCTATCGCACGAGGGCGTCGAGTCCCCAGCCGGGAGGAGAGCGCTGCGTGCCTGAGCAAATGAAACAACGGATTGCAGACCTCGCATGGGAGAGCTTGCAGCAATCGCTGGACGAACAAGGTTATGCCGTGCTGCCGCCCTTGCTCACCGAAACGGAATGCCAGAGAATGATAGAGACGTACGAACAGCCCTCGCATTTTCGCAGCACGATTGATATGGCTCGTTATCGCTTTGGCATCGGCGAGTATAAATACTATCAGTCTCCATTGCCAGATCTGGTGCAGGAGCTGCGCGAAGGATTCTACCCGGAGCTGGCCAAAGCGGCGAATCGCTGGCTAACGCAGCTCGGACGTGAGGCAATCTACCCTGCTGCTCTGCCTGAATTTCTCGATCATTGCCACCAGGCGGGACAATCGCGTCCGACTCCGCTGATCTTGAAGTACGGAGCGGGCGGCTACAATTGCCTGCATCAGGATTTGTACGGCGATGTATTCTTTCCCTTTCAGGTCGTTTTCGTGTTGAATCAAAAAGAGCGGGATTACACGGGAGGCGAATTTTTACTGGTCGAACAGAGACCCCGTGCCCAAAGCAGAGGCCATGCCGTATCGCTCGAACAGGGGGCGGGGCTGATTTTTCCGACCCAGCACAGACCGGTGGCAGGGTCGCGCGGTTTTTACAGGACGACGCTTCGCCATGGCGTCAGTACGATCACGTCGGGGACAAGGCATAGCCTGGGGATTATTTTTCACGACGCCAAATAGATATGCTTTTCTCGCGTATGAAAGGAACGGTATGACATGAACGTGGAGATTGGGGAAAAGTACCCGAAGACGCTTTTGAACAAAGGAACCGGTTTTCTTGCCGACTACAGCCATTCATTGAATCCTTATACCGGCTGTTCCTTTGGCTGCTCGTACTGCTATGTCCGTCAGATGCCCGTTTCGCTTTTTCGATCGCAGGAGTGGGGCACATGGGTGGATATCAAGAAAGAAGCAGCGAATCTTCTGCGCAAAGAACTGTCCAGAGCCAAAGCCAAGGGGAAAGTCACCATTTTCATGTCTTCGAGCACGGACCCGTACCAGCCTGTCGAATTCAAGGAACAAGTCACCAGGGCGCTGCTTGAGGTGATGGTTGAGGATCCGCCTGATTTCTTGTTCGTGCAGACGCGAAGCCCCCTCGTCACACGCGATATCGATTGGCTGCAGCGACTGGGGGAGCGGGTCCGGGTCAGCATGACCGTAGAAACGGACCTAGAGGACATTCGCAGAGCCTTCTCGCCCATGGCTCCGCCAATCCAGGCTAGGCTAAAGGCACTCGAGCAGCTAAAAGAAGCAGGCGTTCCTGCGCAAGCGACGATAGCCCCGCTGCTGCCGAGCAGTGAGGCGTTTCCGCGATTGCTGGCACCGCTCGTCGATCGCGTCTGTGTGGACGATTACTTCATGGGAGATGGCAGCGGAGGAAAAAGGACGCGGAGCCTTGGTATCTCCAAACGATACGAGGAGCTGGGGCTGCAGGAATGGTACCATCCAGAGGCGTACAAAATCGTCTTGGAACGGATGAGGCGTATTTTCTCCGACGATCAGCTCTATGTGAGTCAAAATGGATTTGCTCCCTAACGCATGCAAAGCAAATATGAGCCATTAACGCGACACCCTATTTCCTGAAAGATCGGGAAAGACGGGTGTTTTTTTGTTCAGTGATGGAAATGTCACCCTGTTGGCGAAAGATACGAACCTATTTTTGCAAATAGGGGAACCTATTTCGGTTCTGGTGATAGAAACAGGCTGTCTCGGCTTATTGGAAAGAGTGGAACGATTGGCAGTTTGCGATCATGTTCCGACTTTGGCACGCGACTTGCTTAGTGGGAAAAGTACAAACATTCAAACTATCGCAGTCAAAGGAGACTTGTTATGAACGTGGTAGCCAACGTATACCGGGGCGAGAAGGTGGAAAGCTCCCATCTCGGCCATATCGCTGTCGTGCATCCTGATGGAACCCTGCTTTACTCCTATGGCGATCCATTCCGACTCACGTACGCGAGGTCCAGCCTGAAGCCGCTGCAGGCGATTCCCATCGTGGAGACAGGCACAGCGGATCGTTTTCAGCTGGAGCCAGCCGATCTGTCACTCTGCTGTGCCTCCCACAGCGGCGAGCAGCGTCATCGCTCTCGTGCCATGGGCATACTGGAGCGCGCTGGCCAGCCGGAAGCCGTGCTGCAGTGCGGGACACATGTTCCGCGCGACGAGGAGAGCTACAAGCAGCTGATCCGCGAAGGAAAGCCGCTCACGCCCGTCTTCAGCAACTGCTCCGGCAAGCATTCCGGGATGATCGCCACCGCGACGCATATGGGAGAGGATGTCGCCACCTATCACTTGCCCGACCACCCGGTGCAGCAGCGAATTCTCGAGGTAGTGGAAGACATCGCGGGCTATCCCAAAGAAAAGATCTACATGGGAACAGACGGCTGTGGGGTGCCTGTGCACGAACTGCCTCTCGCCCATTTCGCCTGGGCATTCGCCAAACTGGCGAAGCCTGAAGTCGTTGCTAACCCTGACCGCCAGAAAGCCATTCAACGGATCACCGATGCCATGACCTCCCATCCTGAAATGGTAGGCGGAAACAACCGATACTGCACGGACCTGATGACCGCGTTCAAAGGAAGAATTGTCGGGAAGGCAGGCGCTGAATCCGTCTATTGCCTGGGCGATCGTCAAACGGGTCTGGGTGTCGCCGTGAAAATCGAGGATGGAGGCGCTCGGGCGATCAACCCTGTCGTAAATGAAGTGCTTCGTCAGCTCGGCATCGGAGTGGATGGGCCGCTCGAAGAACTCGGTGCTTACACCAACCCGCTAATCAAAAACATGAGCCAAGCGACGGTGGGACGCATCGAGACCGCGTTTGCACTCGAGTCTGTCAAGCAATCTCTGCGTGCATAAACGGCATCCATCTTTGGGGCTGTTTATCCATATACCATTCTTGTGGCAAAAAAGAGGGGGTCTTTCGCAATGAACAGGCAAAAAGGATGGAAGGTTCTCAGCACGGCAGCTCTTCTGGCTGTGCTGGCGGTCACCGGCTGCAGCCAATCGGCAGCACCGCCGCAGCAAGGCGAACAGGCGGGCAAAGCGCCAGGCGGGGCCGCACAAGATACGGGCGGACAAGCCGATGTGACGGCCAAGCTTCGATTGAATCTGAAGACGGAGCCGCCTTCGCTCGATCCGCCGAAAGGATTCGACAGCACTTCCAATGAGGTGCTGAATGCCACCATGGAGGGCTTGGTCCGACTGGACAAGGATCACAAGCCGCAGCCAGCAATGGCGGAGAAATGGACAGTCAGCGAAGATGGGAAAACGTACACCTTTACCTTGCGCGACAGCAAATGGTCCAATGGCGACCCGGTGACTGCCCAAGACTTCGAATATGCCTTCAAGCGTATTCTCGACCCGAAGAATGCGTTCCCGTCTGCTTTCCTGGCGTACTACATCGATGGCGGCGAAGCGTTCAACAAAGGGGAGGGCACAGCGGACGGCGTGAAAGTGAAAGCGCTGGACGACAAGACCTTCGAAGTCCACCTCAAAGCACCGGCTGCCTACTTCCTGCACATCATCACCCAGCCGACCTTCTTCCCTGTAAACAAGAAGGTAGTCGAGAGCAATCCGAAATGGGCGGAGAACGCATCCAGCCTCGTGACCAATGGTCCTTTCAAAATGGAGGATTGGGTGCATGATCAATCCGTGAAGGTAGCCAAAAATGACGGGTACTGGGACAAAGACGCTGTGAAGTTCGCGGGAATCGACTGGGTCATGGTCAACGATGAAAACACTCAGTATCAAATGTACAAGACTGGTCAGCTGGACATGGTACAGACCGTTCCGATCGATATGAAAAAGCAATTGATCGATTCGGGCGAGGCAAAGGTAGAGCCGGAAGCGTCGATCTACTACTACCGCATGAACACCACGATGCCGCCGTTTACCAACGCGAATGTGCGCAAGGCATTTGCACTGGCAATCGACCGCAAGACTTTGATCGAAAACGTCGTACAAGGCAAGCAGCCAGCCGCGCTCGCTCACGTGCCTCTCGGCTTCCCAGAGCCGGAGGGAGGAGACTTCCGCGAGAAGGGCGGAGACTTCTTCAAAGATAATGATGTCGAGCAAGCGAAAGCGCTGCTCAAAAAGGGAATGGAGGAAGAGGGCTGGACGACTCTGCCGCCAGTGACGATGACCTTCAATACGAGCGACACCCATAAAGCCATCGCTCAGGTGCTGCAGGAAATGTACAAGAAAAACCTCGGCGTCGATGTGAAGCTGGAAAACAAGGAATGGAACGTATTCCTGGCTGATCAGCGGGCGCGCAAGCTGCAATTCTCCCGTTCCACCATCCCTGCAGACTACGGCGATCCTGTGAATTACCTGGAGCTGTTCGTGACGGACCACCCGGGAAACCGCATCAATTACAGCAACAAGGACTATGATGCGCTCGTGGAAAAAATCCGCAATACGGCGAATGAGACAGAACGCTTCAAGCTGATGCACGATGCGGAGAAGATTTTCATGGATGACATGCCGCTGGTGCCGATTTATTTCGGAACTAAAGTGTACATGGATCAGTCTAATATTAAAGGAATCATCCGCCACCCTGTAGGGACTCTTGATTTCAAATGGGTGGAAATCGGGAAGAAGTAAGGTAGAAGGAAGACTAGGGCTGCCAGGTCACGGGCTCTGGTCTTCCCTTTCCCTTTCCATCAAAATCTTGCACTTTTCGGCGTGACGATCACCTAAGAAGAGTATGGAGCGAATGCTATGGAGAAAAAAACAGTCACGTTTGTAGCCAAAATGGATGAGTTTTTGCAATCCGTCGTCAGTCAGTGCCATGAGCTGGGAATCTCCGAGGACATCCACATCGAGGCCATTCGCGTCGATCAGCTGCCGTTTCGTCCGATTGCGCCAGGGTCGTTGGTCGTACTGTCGACCAAAAGCATCGTTGCCCAAGTAGAGTCGTACGTGCCTCCTGGATCCAAATTGATCGTTGCCAAGCGGATGCTGCCCTATCACAATCTTCGCGAGATGCTGGAAATTCCGAAAGGGGTCAAGGTGCTGCTGGTGAGCGATACAGCCGAGACTGCCCAGGAAAACGTAGAGCTATTGCGTGCATCCGGCATGGACTTCGAGGTGTATCCGTACTCGCCGGGCGCAGATTACCCGCCTGACGTCGAGATTGCAGTGACGCCAGGGGAAGCCGAGCATGTTCCTCCGCATATCCGCAAGGTGGTGGACATCGGCTTTCGCGTCATCGATTTGTCCACGCTGCTCGCGATCTACGCCCATTTCAACAGCGACAATTTTCAAAAGGTGACGGCAAGGGCCATGCAGTCCTTGATCTACATCACGAAGGAACTGAACAAGGAAATTCAGCATGCCCACCTGTTGAGCAAATATTTGGAAGCCATCGTCAACCGCATCGAGGACGCCGTCATCGCCTTCGATGAGAGCGGGATCGTCCGGTTTGTCAATCAAAAGGCAGTGGACTCACTCAATTTGCACGGCGTTCATGTAGCAGGAGAAAAGTCAGCGGACTGCCTGCCGCAGGATTTCTATGAAGCGATCCAGCAATGTGAGGAAAATGAGGATGTATTGGTAGATTGGGCGAACAAAACCTACTTTTTTCGCAAGATGCACATCGTGATGGAAGGAAGCTTTCTCGGCAGTTTGATCCTGTTTCGCAAAGCGGCTGATATTGAAAAGCTGGAGCACGACTATCGGATACGTCTTTACAGCAAAGGCCTCGTAGCCAAATACCAGTTTGACGACATCTACGGGGAAAGCGCCGCGTTTTCGCAGGTGATCCAGATTGCCAGAAAGATTGCGCGGAGCAACTCGACCGTCCTGCTGCTGGGAGAAACGGGGACGGGAAAGGAATTGCTCGCCCAGGCTATCCACAATGCTTCACCTCGCCGCAGGGAGCCTTTTGTCGGGGTGAACTTCGCTGCCATTTCCGAATCCCTCTTGGAGAGCGAACTGTTCGGATACGAGGAAGGAGCTTTTACCGGTGCTCGAAAAGGCGGACACATCGGCTGGTTCGAGCTGGCCCACAAGGGAACCATTTTCCTGGATGAGATCGGGGATGCCAGCGGCGCGATTCAGAACAGGCTCCTGCGCGTCCTCCAAGAGCGCCAGATCATGCGCGTCGGCGGCAGCAAGGTCATACCCACCGATATACGTGTCATCGCGGCGACGAACCAGGACTTGCAGCGAATGGTGCAGGAGGGAACCTTTCGTGCGGATCTGTACTACCGCCTGAACATTTTGCCGATCCATCTGCCTCCTCTGCGCAAGCGACGTGAGGACATCCCTTGGCTGGTCGACCATTTCGTGAAAAAGTACTCGTTTGATCTGCGGCGTCCTCCTTTCACGCTGTCAGCAGAAGCGATGAAAGCCCTGCTCGAGTACGATTGGCCAGGCAACATTCGCGAGCTGGAAAATGTCGTGGAGTATTTGGCGCACATCGTAGACGACGAGGCGTACGCCTGTCACCTTCCCTTTTTGCGCGAGGTCTCAGAGGCCCCGTTGACATCCGCCGTGATGGATCTGGAATGCGAAGCGGTGATCGCGGAATACGCCAAGCGTGGGTTTCTGGAGGAAATGACGGCGATCTTGCACGAGCTGAGTCAAGGTGGGCAAGGGCGGTACAATCTTGTGGAGCATTTGCAAGCAAAAGGCCTGCAGGTATCCTCGCAGCAGCTGCGATATCGACTGAAGCTGCTCCAGCAGGACGAGCTGATTCACGTCGGCAAAGGCAGGCAGGGCAGTCAGATTTCCTCCAAGGGAGAAGCATTGCTCGCCTTTTTGCAATCGTCGAAATCATGAGGAATGGAGGCTGAACATGAGGGATTACTGGAACCAACAGGTACAGCTGCGGCGAGATGGGTTCATGAACGATTTGCTCTCCTTTTTGTCTATCAACAGCATCGAGGACATGGGCACAGCTACCGAAGGAAAGCCGTTCGGAGAAGGAGTCGCCGCGGCGCTGGAATTCTTGCTTGCCCGCGGTGAGTCCGATGGCTTTCGCACGAGAAATGTGGACGGCTATGCAGGTGTCATTGAATACGGAGAGGGAGAAGAAGAGATCGGGGTGCTTGTACATGTCGATGTCGTCACAGTCGGTGAGGGCTGGACGACCCCTCCCTTTCAACCGGATATCCGAAACGGAAGGTTCTATGCCCGAGGTGCCATCGATGACAAAGGACCGGCGCTTGCTGCCTACTACGCCCTGAAGATGGTAAAGGACTCGGGGCTGCCGGTAAACAAAAAGGTGCGGCTGATCATCGGCACGGATGAAGAGAGCGGCTGGCTTTGCATGAAGCATTTTGCCGAGCATGACAAAGTCCCGCAAGTCGGGTTTTCTCCGGATTCGTCCTTTCCCATGACGTACGCCGAAAAAGGTCAGATCAATCCGACCTTGGCGCTGCCCGTCCAGGTGCCGTCCGCAGGAGATGCTCCCTATCAGCTGCTGTCTTTTCGATCCGGCGATCAGGGAAACAGCGTCCCTGACATGGCGACGGCTGTAGTGAGAGCGCAGCATATGCGGAGCACTGAAAGTCAACGGGAAGTTATGAGCGGCTGGGAGGAGTTTCTTTTGGCGCAAGCGGCAACCGGGCAGCTCGATGTTTCCGAAGCAGGAGATATAACCTTCGTTCTCCACGGAAAGCCTGCGCATGGAATGGTGCCCCAGCAAGGAGTCAATGCAGGTACACTGCTTGCCCGTTTCTTGCTTTCTATGTCGTTCGAAGCTTCTGATTATTCGTTCTTATCGCTGCTTGGCGAAGTGCTGCACGAGGATTACTACGGAGAACGCCTGCATATCGACTGTGAGGACGAGGTGTCAGGGAAGCTTTCAGTCAATGCAGGTATCCTGAGGTATGACCGTATGGAGGGAGGAAGCGTCCGTCTCAATATCCGATATCCCGCCACGGTGTCCTGTGAGGAGTACGTGGAAAAGCTGCGGAAAAGAGCGGATGAGCTCGGCTGGACGATTTCCAACCTGCGCACCTCCAAATCGCACTATGTGCCGAAAGACCGGCCCGTCATCCAGACGCTGTCACGCGTCTATGAGGAGCATACAGGCTTGCCGGCCCACCTGCTGTCATCGGGCGGGGCCACCTACGCCAAGATCATGAGCGAGGGAGTCGCGTTCGGCCCGCTCTTTCCAGGCAACGAATCCATGGCACATCTGACGGACGAATATGCCGACATCGACGACTTGCTGCGAGCGATGGCGATCTACGCGCACGCCATCTGCGAGCTTGCGAAATAAACAAGGAGGCGCTATCTGTGTCCAACTATCTGGTCAAACGCGTGCTGATGATGCTGGTCACCCTGTGGATCATCGTGACGCTGACATTTTCCCTGATGCATGCCATTCCCGGCAATCCGTTTGCCTCCGAGTCCGATCAGCTGCCGGAGCAAATTCTCGCCAATCTGCGAGCCAAGTACCATTTGGACGAGCCATTGCCTGTCCAGTATCTGCTGTATCTGAAAAACCTGGTCATGCTCGATCTCGGTCCCTCGATCAAATCCGATTCCCGCGGGGTCAATGACATGATTGCAGACGGTTTTGGCGCCTCCGCCTGGCTTGGGGCACAGGCGATCGTCATCGCGTTGGTTTTTGGCATCACGTTCGGGATCATCGCGGCTCTCAACCGCAACAAATCACTGGATTACATCGCCATGGCCCTTGCCGTGCTGGGGGTAGCCGTACCGAGCTTCATCATGGCACCGCTTTTGATCAATTTCTTTGCCATCAAGCTGACGATTTTCCCCGTCGCAACCTGGGGCACGTGGATGCATACCGTACTTCCCTCGCTGGCCCTCGCTTTTGGACCGGTCGCTGTCATCACCCGCTATATGCGCGCAAGCATGATTGAAGTGATGAATCAGAACTACATCCGAACGGCGGAGGCAAAAGGGATTCCTACCTTCCTCATCGTCATACGGCACGGTATCCGCAATGCGATTCTGCCAGTCGTCACTTTTTTGGGACCGCTGATCGCTTCTCTCATCACAGGGACGTTCGTCGTGGAAAAGATTTTTGCCATTCCCGGCATCGGTAAGTATTTCGTTGATGGCATTTTCAACCGGGACTATCCGGTCATTCTGGGGACGACGATTTTTTACAGCGCGATACTGATCGTCACGATCTTTTTGATCGATATCGCGTATACGCTGATTGACCCGCGGATCAAGTTGACCAACAAGGAGAGATAGACAGTGGCGATGGAACAAAGAATAGACCCGTTATTTCGCCCGTTGACCAAGAACGCGCAGGCCCAGGTCATTTCGAGGCCGAGTCTTTCATTTGGGCAGCAAGTCATCCGAAAGCTGGTTAAAAACAAGCTGGCGATGCTGGGACTGGTCATCATCGTTGCACTGGTGGCGATGGCCATCATCGGGCCCAACCTAGTGCCATACAGCTATTCGGATCAGAGCCTTTTGACGAAAAATCAGGAGCTCTCCTCTGAGCATTGGTTTGGTACGGACGAGCTCGGTCGCGATATGTTCGCGCGCACCTGGTACGGGGCACGCATTTCGTTGACGATTGGAGTGGTTGCTGCCCTCATCGACTTGATCATCGGTGTCGCGGTAGGTGGCATCGCAGGCTATATGGCTGGACGCGGCAAGCGCGGAGAGCGGATCGACACTATCATCATGCGGGTGATCGAGATTTTGTACGGCTTGCCGTATCTGCTTGTCGTGATCCTGCTCATGGTCGTGATGGAGCCGGGGCTATTGACGATCATCATCGCGCTTTCCGCGACAGGCTGGGTCGGCATGGCGAGGCTCGTGCGCGGGCAGATCCTGCAGCTGAAAAATCAGGAGTTCATCCTGGCTGCGCAAGTCCTGGGTGCCAAATTTTCGCGCATTTTGCTGAAGCATTTGATCCCGAATACATTCGGTGTCATCATCGTGAATCTGACCTTTACCATTCCCTCCGCTATTTTTGCAGAATCGTTCCTGAGCTTTTTGGGGCTTGGCGTTCAAGCTCCGGTTGCGAGCTGGGGGACGATGACAAACGACGGATTGGGCGTCATCTTGACCGGAGATTGGTGGCGGCTGTTCTTCCCGGCACTGATGATCTCGCTGACGATGTTCGCCTTCAACGTTTTCGGGGACGGCTTGCAGGACGCGCTCGATCCACGTCTGCGCGATTAGGAATGGGGGGCCTTTGTGATGACCAAGCATTTGCTGGAGATTGAGGATTTGAAAGTCAATTTTAAAACATATGGCGGCGAAGTGCAGGCGGTTCGCGGCGTCTCGTTCCATGTCGATAAAGGCGAGACGGTCGCGATCGTAGGGGAGAGCGGCTGCGGCAAAAGCGTGACCGCACAAGCGATCATGGGGCTGATCCCGAATCCGCCAGGGAAGATCGTCGGCGGAAAGGTCGTTTTTGAAGGGAGGGAAATCAGCCAGCTGCCGAAAAACGAGCTGCTCGCGATTCGCGGCACCGAAATCGGCATGGTGTTCCAGGACCCGATGACGGCACTGAATCCGACGATGAAGGTGGGGACCCAGATTGTAGAAGGGTTTGTCCGCAGTCAAAAGGTAACGCGCGAGGAGGCACGGAAGCGGGCCATCGAAATGCTGCGACTCGTCGGCATTCCCGATCCGGAGCAGCGAGTCGACCAATATCCGCACCAGTTCAGCGGCGGTATGCGCCAGCGGGTCGTCATCGCCATCGCGCTCGCCTGCCAGCCCAAGCTCGTGATCGCCGATGAGCCGACCACCGCACTCGATGTGACGATCCAGGCGCAAATTCTGGATTTGCTGAGACGTCTGCAGGAGGAGCAAGAGCTGTCCGTCGTCATCATCACGCATGACTTGGGTGTCGTGGCAGAAATTGCGCATCGCATGGTGGTCATGTACGCGGGCATCGTGGTGGAGACAGGCTCGGTCGAAGATGTATTTGCCAATCCGCGTCATCCATACACGTGGGGATTGATGCGATCGCTGCCTCGCCTGGATGAAGGGGAGAAGCAGCGGTTGGTCCCGATTGACGGCACGCCGCCAGACCTGTTCCATCCTCCAAAAGGGTGTCCCTTTGCGGCTCGCTGCGAATTCGCGATGGAAATCTGCGATCGGCAAATGCCGGCGGCGACCGAGTTTGGTGGAGATCACAGAGCGGCTTGCTGGCTGCATGATTCACGCGCACCACGCATCGACGAGCTGGTTGCAGCAGGGAGGCAAGGAGTATGACAGACGCATTGCTTGAAGTTCGCGATTTGAAAAAGTACTTTTCCACCGGCGGGGATTTTGAGCTGAAAGCTGTAGATGGGGTTTCCTTCACCATTCAAAGGGGGGAGACGCTGGGGCTGGTGGGAGAGAGCGGCTGCGGCAAGTCGACCCTCGGGCGCACGATCATCCGCCTCTATGAAAATACCGGCGGTGAAGTGATTTTCAAAGGAAAGAACGTACATCAGCTGCGCGGCAAGGACGCAGGGCAGTTCAACCGGGACGTCCAGATGATCTTTCAGGATCCGCAGGCCAGCCTGAATCCGCGCATGACCGTAGAAGACATCATCGCAGAGGGGCTGGACATCCATGGGCTTTCCAAAGGCATGCGCCGGGAGCGGGTAGCCGAGCTTTTATCACTCGTCGGCTTGCACAAGGATCATGCGCAGCGGTTCCCCCATGAATTCAGCGGCGGGCAGCGTCAGCGAATCGGAATCGCCAGGGCTCTCGCGGTAGAGCCCGAATTCATCATCGCGGACGAGCCCATTTCCGCGCTCGACGTTTCCATCCAGGCGCAGGTCGTCAATTTGCTTGAAGATCTGCAGCGGGACAAAGGGTTGACGTATTTGTTCATCGCCCATGATCTGTCGATGGTAAAACATATCTCCAACCGGATCGGCGTCATGTATTTGGGGAAAATGGTCGAGCTCGCTGCCAGCCATGCTTTGTACGCGAGACCGCTTCATCCTTATACGAAAGCGCTGCTCTCCTCCGTTCCGGTGCCTGACCCCACCATGAAGCGGGAGCGCATCGTTTTGCAAGGAGATCTGCCGAGTCCGGCCAACAAGCCGAGCGGATGCGGGTTTCGGACGAGATGTCCTGCTGCGATGGAGCGATGCGCACAGGTGGAGCCGATTTGGAAGGAAGCGGAAGCGGGCCACTGGGTGGCTTGTCATTTATTCGAGGACTAACAGATCAATAGGGAAAAGAGACGTTCGCATCAGAACGTCTCTTTGTGTTTTCGTTTTTGATTTTAGGAAACTCTCACCCTTCACGACGCTATTCCCCGCATCGAAAAGGCAGCAAAGATGTGAGAGCGGCAGCTTCTTTACGCGTAATAGAAGCAGGTGAGGACAAGGGAAAACAAGATCATGCCGAAACCGGATACGAGGAATAGAGACGTTCCGGTACGCAGGATCGCCTCTTTTTTTCGCTGAAAGGAAGGGTCGTCAGCCGAATAAAGATCACTGTCCAGGACGCGTGGCTTGCGGAAAAAAAGTTCCTTCAATTGCTGGAGGCCTCGCGCGAACGCGGTGAAGAACCCGGATCGGATGACGAGAGCGATGCAGCCGAAGATCACGAAAAAGAGCCCGAAAAGAAAGCTCTGGTTAATGAGTGGAAGCAAGGCCGATGTCTGGGCGATGAGCCCTAGCGCGACGCTGCTTGCCATGACCAACGCGAGAAGAGAGTACGTCCATTTTTTCAAGGTAAGTGCACGTCCTTTACTTCGATGTGAATGTGGAAAAAAATCGCTCCGCTTCCCGCAAAAATGCCAAGATGGATGGCGAGCATTCGTGGAGGGAACGGACGACGAGCCCGATCTGCCGATAGACAGGGGGCGAAAGCTCTATCGCTTTTACTTGGGGAAGTGTTGGTGGCAGCGTGAGCGTGGGAACGACGGTCACGCCGATTCCGGCTTCCACCATTGCGAGAATGGTCGCGTTGTCCACGACTTCGTATTTAATCTGCGGCTTCAGCTGTCTTCTACCGAATTCCTGATGGAGCAGGAGCTCACAGCCAGCCATAGGCATGATAAAGGGCTCTTGTGCGAGCTGCTCGAAGGTGACAGTCCCTTCCTTTGCCAGGGGATGCTGCGCAGACACGACAGCCGTAAGTGGATCTTGCATCAGTGTCATCCCATCCAACCCTTCCTCCGGGAGGACATGGAATCCAACGTCGATTACTCCGGTGCGTATCCACTCTTTGATTTCCGGATACGTTCCCTCAAAAAGGCGCGTTTCCAAGTGAGGATGCAGGCTGCCCAGCTCTCGAATGAGCGGAAGCACCAAATGCTCGGTGGCACTCGGGAAAGAGCCGATGCGAATGGTCGTATGGAGCAGGCCAGAAGATTGGGAGGCAATCTCTTTGATTCGGGACGAATGCGCCAAGATCACCCGTGCCGAGGAGACGATTTCTTCGCCGGCTGCCGTAAGCGTAACGCCAGTGCGATTTCGTACAAACAGGGAGATGCCCAGCTCTTTCTCCAAGGAACCGATGGTATGACTCACTCCGGATTGACTCAGGCCGATCTCCTCCCCAGCCCGCGTAAAGTTGCCGATATTCGCAACAGCTACCAGTACCTCCATTTGAAACAAGGTCATGCCTCTCGTCCTTTCATGAAGGAAATATCATGCCTAGCATGGGAAACTCTCATTTTACACAGAATCGCGGGAGAATTATGATAATGACCAAGGAAGCAGACGCGATTCATTCAAAGGAGAGAGCGAAATGAAATTGGTGAATGTTTATCACGTGGACGCCTTTACAAAGGACCCCTTCGCCGGGAATCCCGCTGGCGTGGTTCCGGATGCTGATACTTTGACTGTACAGCAAATGCAGCAGATTGCCAACGAGCTGAACCTGCCAGAGTCGGCCTTTTTGATGCAGAGTGATCATCCAGAGGCTGATTATCGCATCCGTTATTTTACCCCTACCACGGAGATCAACTTTTGCGGGCATGCCACAGTCGGGTCATCCTGGCTTCTCGCGACGGAGCGCGGATGGCTGGAAAAGGGCCGCCCCATCGTTTTCGAGACAAATGTCGGACTCATTCCAGTCGCGCTGGAAGTGGAAGCAGGGAAGCTGCAAAAGGTGACGATGACACAGATCAGCCCCTCTGTGCGGGAGATAGACTTGAATCAGGAGGAGGTCGCGCGAATGGTCGGGATTCGACCGGAAGACCTGGATGATCGCTATCCGATGAAACTGGCTTCGACGGGTGGCTTGCATCTGCTGGTGCCTGTCCGGACGAGGGAGGCGATTGATCGGGCCATTCCGGTCTTGTCAGAATTGGGGGCTTTGAACAAAGAGCACGGCATCACCACGACTCATCTGTTTACGTGGGATGCGCCAGAAGGATATGACGTGTACACCCGTGATTTTGCCCCGGCGATCGGGATACCTGAGGATCCGGTCACAGGTGCAGCCAATGGAGCTTTGTCAGGCTATTTTGCCCTCGAAGGCTTTTTGGGAGAAGGAGAAATCCACCAGCTAGTAATCGGCCAGGGTCATGCGATGGGTCGACCAGGAACACTGACTGTTACTGTCGAGACAGCAGGAGCTGATCCCGTCATTCATGTCGGAGGTGCCGCGCATATCACCATCGCGGGTCAGCTCCGTCTTAGAGAGGACCTGTGAAATAGGAGCAGCCCCCGTCAAGTCCGCTTCAGCCGGATTGACGGGGCTTTTACATTTGGGTGGTGATTGGGGAGTGGTTCAATACGGCTGCCAGCGCAGCTTGCGTGCCTGTGCAAAGCGCTCCTCCACATAGGGCCAATGAACGATGTTCCACCAGGCCTCCACGTATTTATCCCGCTCGTTTTGGTACTGGAGAAAATAAGAATGCTCCCAGACGTCTAGGGCGAGAAGGGGATGGTATCCCATTGCGAAAGATTTTGATGTTTTTCAGCCGTCAGGATCTCCAGATGCTGCGCGCGCGGGGCCCAGACCAGGATCGCCCAGCCAGGTCCCTCCACTTTGATGGCCGCCTGCGTGAAATGCTTTTTAAACGCATCAAAGGAGCCGAAGTAGCGTTTGATCGCTTCAGCGAGATCTCCGCTCGGCTCACCGCCGCCATTTGGGCTCATGGAAGGCCAGAAGATCGTATGCAGGTAGTGACCGGCTCCGTTGAAGGCAAGCTCCCGCTCCCAATGACGAACCAGATCAAAATTTCCATTTGCGCGGGCTTCTGCCAGCTTCACCTCGGCCGTATTCAGATCATCGACGTACTTTTTGTGCAGCTTATCGTGATGGATGCGCATGGTATCGGCATCGATGTATGGCTCCAACGCTTGATAGTCATAAGGAAGCGGGGGAAGGGTATGGCGTCCAGCATTGACTGGGCGTGCGACGGGTACCGGCTCGCGCTGGGCGGGGTACGAGACAGGGGTTACGACTGTCTCAGCCGCGTCCTGTTCATTCAGCTGTACGAGTCGCAGGAAACGGTGAAACTGCTCCTGGACTTCTTCAGCTTTGGCAACCATTTGGGGAAGCTCTTCTAACTCGCTGCTTGTGTTCAATCGTTTCGCTTTTCTGCCCAGCTGCGTGAAAGTTTCCTCGAATTTGTGCAAATGGCGTTCCAACTCGCGGTTCAATTTCTTGTGGCTCCTCAAATGCTTTATCCATTGGCGTCCCCATTGGCTCCAATCTTGAAGCTGTCTCGTTTGCTCTTCCAATGAACATTCCTCCTGCCATAGGCGATTCTCTCTCCCAAGGTATGAAAAACGCCCAGAGAAGGTGCGGCATTCGCGGAGTACAAGAAATTTAAACCCCGCATATGGTAGTAGCACACATGTCAGAGTGGTATGCTGTACTATATTCATCACAACAGGGGAGACACAACTGCATGAGTAGAGAGCGAGCGATAGCCGTCATTGATTCAGGAGTAGGAGGATTAACCGTAGCCAAGGAAGTCATGCGTCAGCTGCCAGGGGAACGGATTCTATATGTAGGTGACAATGCACGTTGTCCGTACGGCTCCAAATCGCCGGAGGACATTCGTGCCTACAGTTTTCAAATGATTGATTTTGTGATGAACACCCCGCTTAAGGCGTTGGTCATCGCTTGCAACACCGCGACAGCGGTCGTTTTGGAGGAAGCAAAAGCAAATCTGCCGCTCCCTGTCATCGGGGTCATTGATCCCGGGGCGCGTGCGGCTGTCCAAGCGACCAAGAGCGGTCATATCGGGGTCATCGGTACTGAAACGACGATCCGTACAAAAGCTTATGAGCGCGCATTGCTGCGAGTTGGGCAAGATCTTACCGTGACGGGCATGGCCTGTCCCGCTTTTGTGCCACTGGTGGAGAACCATATGGCCGACTCGGATGAAGCGCGGCGTGCGGTGAGAGAGACGCTGGCTCCGCTTGTGGGGCAAGAGCTGGACACATTGATTCTCGGATGCACGCACTACCCGCTGCTGGCGCCCATCATCCAAGAAGTGATGGGGGATCAGGTCACCTTGATCAACTCCGCAGAGGAAACAGCGCGAGAGCTTTCCCAGCAGATCGCGGCGATTGGGGAAAATGCGCAGACTGCTTCCTCGATCAGCGCACCTTCGCACTTGTTCGTGACGAGTGGTGAGACAGACCGCTTCCGCTCGATTGCGGAAGAATGGCTGGGGTGCCATGTGCATGTCATGCATCACACCTTGGAAAAGTCTTTTCAATCGTAATTGCCGACTTTCAACGCATAAACCCAAGCCCTGCTCGTATACATGGTAGTACAAAGTGTCTGGAGGAGGGCTGGGAAATGAAGATACGAAGCATTGGCCAAGCGACAGCTGTTCTAGGAGTCAGCGCCTTGCTGCTGTCGGGCTGCGGTCTCTTTGGCCCGGAAAAGGAAGCGACGAGTATTGATGCTCCGCCGCAGTCGCAGGTGGCGGTTGAATTGCCCGACGCGACTGCGCCTGCTGATAGCTCTGCGCAAGGAACAGAGACTGCCGTCAAAGGAACCGCGGAGCGAACCGTTTATCTTTTGGATGCAAACGGGTACGTGGTGCCCGTGTCATTGACGCTTCCCAAAGAGGAAGGGGTCGCCAAGCAGATCCTGAGCTACATGGTCAAGGGAGGTCCTGTAGAGAGCTTGCTGCAGGGAGGCTTTACCGCCGTTCTGCCTCAAGGGACGGAAGTAAAAGGCATCGTGATCAAGAACGGAGTGGCTACGATCGACTTCTCCAAAGAGTTTAAAGGGTATGAGGAGAAGGACGAAAAACGGATTCTGGACGCCGTGACTCGAGCTATGACCGAATTTAGCAATGTGAAGACGGTTCAGATCTGGGTAAACGGCACCCCGCTGACTGAGATGCCGGCGGCAAGCACGCCAATCACTCAGCTCGATCGCGGCCATGGCGTCAACCTCGAGCTGGCGGATGGCGCAGTGCCAGGCAACACGTCTTCCGTCACCGTTTTCTTCCAGGGGCAGCTCGATGACTCGCGCACGTATTTTGTGCCCGTCACCCGTCTGGTCCCTGCCACGGCAGACATAGCGAAGGCGACTGTCGAAGAGCTGATCAAAGGACCGAAAGAAGGCTCCCAGCTGTTCAGTTCCTTGCTTCGCACGACCCGTGTCCTGGATGTGAAGCAGGAAAAGGATCTGCTCACCGTTAACTTGAGCAGCGACATTCTCAAGTATGACGATGGCAAGGAGGCAAGCCCGGAAGCATTGGAGTCTCTCGTCCTGTCCTTGACGGAGAGCACGGGCATTCCGAAAGTGCAGCTGCTGGTAGAAGGGAAACCGCTCTCCAATGCAGACTACACCAAGCCGGTGAGCCGTCCTGTCCAGCTCAATCCGATGCAGTTTTAATCCAATTCAGGTGCACGAACACGCTCGATTTTCCGGGCGTGTTTTTTGCGCGGACAGGGAGGCTCTCCACAAAGACCAGCCCCCTGCCAACATCGAACTTGCCGATCGCAACCTTTTTTCAGGCAGAGGAATACAGCCGTCCATGATTCATGCGAATATTTGCAATTGATGCAAATAGCCAGTAGGCGTTTGATCAGTGGCAGACCAAATCCTGCCTCTGGTATAATGAGCGAAGTGTACCAAAGCGATTTAGGAGGAACTTGGAATGAGAGTGGATGGCCGCGCCCATGACCAATTGCGCCCGATTACCATTACGCGCAATTACATTAAACACGCAGAAGGATCTTGCCTGATTGAAGTAGGAGACACAAAGGTGATTTGCACGGCTACCTTGGAGGAGAGGGTACCGCCGTTTATGCGTGGTGGCGGGAAGGGATGGATCACAGCCGAGTACTCCATGCTCCCGCGTGCGACAGCTACGCGAAATGCACGGGAGTCGTCCAAAGGAAAAGTAGGCGGACGTACGATGGAGATCCAGCGCCTGATCGGACGCGCTCTGCGTTCCGTTGTTCATTTGGAAGCAATGGGTGAGAGAACGATTTGGATCGATTGCGACGTGATTCAAGCAGATGGCGGCACGAGAACCGCTTCTATTACCGGGGCATTCGTGGCGATGGTCGACGCGATGCAAAAGCTCGTGGCTAGCGGTGCGTGGAAACAGCTTCCCCTCCACGATTTCCTGGCAGCTACTTCGGTAGGAGTCATCGGGGAAGAGACGCTGCTGGACTTGAATTATAAAGAAGACTCGACCGCCACTGTCGATATGAACGTGGTGATGACTGGCAAAGGCAAATTTGTCGAGCTCCAGGGAACAGGAGAGGATGCGCCATTTACCGCAGATCAGCTGCAGGACATGATCGCGCTCGCCAAATCCGGGATCAATCAGCTGATTGCCGGCCAAAAACAAGCATTGGCAGATGTGCCGTTGACGTTTGCCGACAACGTAGCGGAGGAGAGCCATGTCTGATCGCAAACAGGTGGTTTTGGCCACGCGCAACCAGGGGAAAGTGAAGGAGTTTAACAAGCTCTTTGCCGAATTGGGCTGGGAAGGAATCAGTCTGGAGGGTTTTGACGGTGTTCCTGAAGTGGTGGAGGACGGAGATACGTTTGAAGCCAATGCCGTTAAAAAAGCAGTTACCATTTCTACATACTTAGGGTTGCCGGCAGTGGGAGACGATTCGGGTCTGGAAGTTGACGCTCTGCACGGCAGCCCAGGCGTATACTCCGCCCGTTATGCGGGCGAGAATGCGACCGACGAAGCAAACTGGCGTAAGCTCTTAGGAGAGATGGATTCCGTGCCGGATGAAGAACGTACCGCGCGTTTTCGCTGCACACTGGCGTTTGTGGAGCCAGGTCAAGACCCAGTCATTGCGACTGGAGCATGCGAGGGAGTCATCGCACGCGAGCCCGCGGGCACAAACGGCTTTGGCTACGATCCCGTCTTTTACTTGCCGCAGATGGGGAAAATGATGGCGCAGCTTTCGCCGGATGAGAAGAATCAAATCAGCCACAGAGCACGTGCCATGCGTCAATTGCTGGATGCGTTGAAATAGTGGTTTTGGCTCCATCACGATTCGCAAAAGAGAGAACAGGAGAGTGAGGGCAGCATGGGGATTCTGGTCATAAGCGATACCCACGGTCTGGTGAGGGAAGTTCAGAGGGTGACTGACAGGCATGCGGTGGAGAAAATGTTGCACTGTGGCGATTTTTGTGTCGATCACAATCGGGATCCCTTTTCCCGCATGACCCTCGTGCGAGGCAACTGCGACACGGCCAATGAAGTGCCGACCGAACAGGAGACGAAATGGCGCGACCTCCATATCCTGCAGACCCACGGGCATCTGTACGGCGTGAAAAGCACGCTTTTGCGCCTTCACTACCGCGCGGAGGAGACGGGCGCGAATGTCGTGATCTTTGGACACTCCCATGTTCCCGCATGCGGAGTGGTTCGGGACATTCTGTTCCTCAATCCGGGCAGCCTGCAATTGCCGCGAGGCTTTGAAGTGCCCACTTACGCCATCATCGAACAGACAGGAGTGACGCAGAGTACGGTTCTCCTATCCGTTTCTTACTATGATCACCACGGGAATCCCGTCCGAAGTCTGGGAGGAAATTACTCCGTTAGACGTTGAATGAGAGGCTTGTTGAAAATGAAAAGATTTGTGCTATACTAGAATGGTTATAATGGCTAGAATATTATCGTCTGAGCCCGAATCAAGATTGCACGATCGGGCAGACGGTGTTCTTTGATCCAATCTAGGAGGGGAAGTTTACGTGGCAGCAAATTGGGAAAAGGTAGAGAATAACCAGGGAGTCCTGACGGTTGAAGTAGATGCTTCGCAAGTAGACGCAGCATTGGACCAAGCGTTCAAAAAAGTAGTACAAAAAGTTCAGGTTCCTGGATTCCGCAAAGGGAAAGTTCCGCGCAAAATGTTTGAAGCGCGTTTTGGTGTAGAATCTTTGTATCAAGATGCACTCGACATTCTGCTTCCTACTGCATACGGACAAGCTGTGAAAGAAGCTGGCATCGAGCCGGTTGACCGTCCAGAAGTTGACGTAGCGCAAATGGAGCAAGGGAAAACCCTGATCTTCAAAGCGACTGTAACCGTGAAACCAGAAGTGAAGCTCGGCGATTACAAAAACCTGAGCATCGAAGAGAAAGATTTCTCCGTAACCGAAGAGAGCCTCGACGCAGAGCTGAAACGCATGCAAGAGCGCCACGCTGAACTGGTTGCAGTAGAAGAAGGCGCTGCACAAAACGGCGACCTGGCAGTCATCGACTTCGAAGGCTTCCAAGACGGTGTTGCTTTTGAAGGCGGAAAAGCTGAAGACTACTCTCTGGAGCTGGGTTCCGGTACTTTCATCGCTGGCTTTGAAGAGCAAGTAGTCGGCATGAACGTAGGCGAAGAGAAAGACATCACCGTAACATTCCCAGAAGAATACCACTCTCCGAACCTCGCAGGTAAAGAAGCGGTATTCAAAGTGAAGCTCAGCAGCCTGAAGCGCAAAAACCTGCCAGCTTTGGACGATGAGTTCGCTAAAGACGTGAGCGAGTTCGACACGCTGGAAGAGCTGAAAGCAGACACCAAGAAAAAGCTCGAAGAAAAAACCGCGCAAGAAAAAGATCAATATGTTCGTGAACAGCTGGTTCTGAAAGCAGCTGAAAACGCTGAGATCGATCTGCCGGCTGTCATGGTTGAGCATGAGCTGGATCAAATGGTAAGCGAGTTCGGCCAACGCCTCCAATACCAAGGAATGACACTGGAGCTGTACTTCCAGTTCTCCGGTATGGATGAAAGCCAACTGCGTGACCAACTGCGTGCAGATGCAACATCCCGTGTACGTACGTCCCTGACGCTCGAAGCAATCGGAAAAGCAGAAAACATCGAAGCTACGGAAGAAGATGTAAACGAAGAGCTGAACAAGCTGGCTGGCGTATATGGCCGCCCTGCTGACGAGCTGCGCAAAATCTTCTCCGCACAAGATGGCATGGCTGCACTGTACCGCGACGTGCAAACTCGCAAAACAGTAGATTTCCTGGTTGCAGAAAGCAAAGTAAGTGCATAAGCTTAGGAAGAACGAATGATGGACCAGTGGTCGGGCTATCCTGAACGTGACAGAATCGATATGCGCTCGCGCTTATTGATTCTGGAGCGCATGTAAACCTTCCGCTCAATCGCGGTCGCTCATTCCTGAATTGACCCCGATAGAGGTTTACTTACTGCTATCATTGAAGATGACAAGGCACGATTCTCTCGTGCCTTGTTTTTCCACCAATGGATATTTTCAAAAGTCCTTCTCACTGCAAGTCGAGGTCGCATAGTCGCGAATCGTCCTCAAAATGAGGTTCTTTTCGGCAAAGGAGGAGCATACATATGTTGATCCCTATGGTCATCGAGCAAACGAGCAGAGGCGAACGCTCCTATGATATCTACTCGCGCCTCTTGAAAGACCGGATTATCCTTTTGGGCACAGAGATTGATGATGAAGTCGCCAATCTGATCGTCGCCCAACTGCTGTTTTTGCAGGCAGAAGATCCGGACAAAGACATATCGCTATACATAAACTCTCCAGGCGGTTCCGTAACCGCAGGCATGGCTATTTACGACACGATGCAGTACATCAAGCCAGATGTTTCCACCATTTGCGTGGGAATGGCTGCGAGCATGGGGGCTTTCCTCTTGGCGGCGGGTGCAAAAGGCAAGCGTTTTGCCTTGCCAAACAGTGAAGTCATGATTCACCAACCGCTCGGTGGTGTGCGCGGGCAGGCGGAGGACATCCGGATCCATGCCGACTGGATTCTGAAAACCAAGCGCCAGCTGAATGAAATTTTGTCGGAGCGGACGGGTCAGCCTATTGAACGAGTAGAGGCGGATACAGATCGCGATAATTTCATGAGTGCAGAAGACGCAAAGGCCTATGGCTTGATTGACGCTATTATTGAACGCAAAAACTGACCCGTTGTGAGGTGAAGCGCATGTTTAAGTTTAACGACGACAAAGGCCAACTGAAGTGCTCCTTCTGCGGCAAGTCCCAGGAACAGGTGCGCAAGCTGGTAGCTGGTCCTGGTGTATACATTTGTGATGAGTGTATCGAGCTGTGCAATGAAATTGTGCAGGAAGAGCTGGGCACTGAAGAAGAAATCGATATGAAAGAAATCCCGAAACCGGTGGAGATCCGCAAAATCCTGGACGACTATGTCATCGGACAGGATCTGGCGAAAAAATCCCTGTCTGTAGCGGTGTACAACCACTACAAACGGATTAACTCCGGTGCCAAGATCGAGGATGTGGAACTGCAAAAATCCAACATCATGCTGATCGGGCCTACTGGTAGCGGGAAAACCTTGCTCGCGCAAACGCTGGCTCGTATTTTGAATGTACCGTTTGCGATCGCGGATGCTACTTCTTTGACGGAAGCTGGCTACGTGGGCGAAGACGTGGAAAATATTTTGCTGAAGCTGATTCAGGCAGCTGATTACGATGTGGAGAAAGCCGAAAAAGGCATCATTTACATCGACGAGATCGACAAAGTGGCCCGTAAATCGGAAAACCCATCGATCACGCGTGATGTTTCCGGAGAAGGCGTACAGCAAGCTCTGCTGAAAATCTTGGAAGGTACCGTTGCGAGCGTTCCACCTCAAGGAGGCCGCAAGCATCCACATCAGGAGTTCATCCAGATCGATACCTCCAATATCCTGTTCATTTGCGGTGGTGCATTTGACGGGGTAGAGCAAATCATCAAGCGCCGTTTGGGCAAAAAAGTCATCGGTTTCGGCGCTGACTTCGGTGAAGGAGTCAAAGGAGACCTGAAGGCGGGCGAGTATCTGAAATACGTACTGCCAGAAGACCTCTTGAAATTCGGCCTCATTCCGGAGTTCGTGGGTCGTCTGCCGGTACTGGCTACATTGGAGCCGCTGGATGAAGAGACGCTCGTACGCATCTTGACCGAGCCGAAAAACTCCCTGGTGAAGCAGTACCAAAAACTGCTGAGCCTCGATGGAGTAGAGCTTGAGTTTGATGCAGGTGCTCTCCTGCAGATTGCCAAGGAAGCGATCAAGCGCAACACCGGCGCGCGCGGACTGCGTGCGATCATCGAGCAAATCATGCTCGACATGATGTATGAGCTTCCGTCTCGTGAAGATGTCGGCAAGTGCGTCATCACCGAAGAAACGGTTCGTGATAAAGTAAAGCCGCAGCTCATGAACAAAGAAGGCAATGAGGTTCGCGGAGAAACTGCATAAGTATTTTCTGGTAAATGGACCGCTCCGAGCAATCGGTGCGGTCTTTTTGTCTTTTCCAGAGCCTCTCGCCGAGCCATCGTTTGGTTTACGTCTACGATTGCGGGGCAATACTACAAGATATAGTTCAAGAGACGCTTTTACATAGGTGCAATGGGAGGGATTCAAATGGACTATACGACATTGGTCATTGCCGTCATCGAGGTAGTCGTTGGGATCGTAATTGGGACCTACTTTTGGAACTTGCTGAGAGCGCAGC
This sequence comes from Brevibacillus choshinensis, assembly GCF_016811915.1. Lineage (NCBI taxonomy): Bacteria > Bacillati > Bacillota > Bacilli > Caryophanales > Paenibacillaceae > Brevibacillus > Brevibacillus choshinensis. The sequence continues at coordinate 1,886,615 of NZ_CP069127.1, forward strand.
GGAATACCAAGACATCTACGGAAAAGGAATCGAGAAAGGACCTGGATTCGATTCGCCGGATGAGAATGGTCGCACTGACTGAGCCTTTATCAGAAAAGACAAGACCGGCCAAATTGGAGGAAATCGTGGGGCAGGAGGATGGACTCAGAGCATTGCGAGCAGCGCTGTGCGGTCCCAATCCGCAGCACGTGATCGTATACGGACCGCCGGGAGTAGGGAAAACCGCAGCAGCGAGGGTCGTGCTGGAGGAAGCCAAGAAGAACCAACTGTCCCCGTTTTCATCTGATGCCAAGTTCATCGAGATCGATGCCACGATTGCCCGGTTTGACGAACGCGGAATAGCGGATCCGTTGATTGGCTCCGTTCATGACCCGATTTACCAAGGGGCGGGCTCGCTGGGACAGGCAGGAATTCCTCAGCCAAAGCCAGGCGCGGTTACCAAAGCGCATGGGGGCATGCTGTTTCTCGATGAAATCGGTGAGCTTCATCCTGTACAGATGAACAAGCTCTTGAAAGTGCTGGAAGATCGCAAAGTCATGCTGGAGAGCGCTTATTACAGCGAGGAAAACACTCAAATCCCATCGCATATTCATGATGTGTTCAAGTACGGACTTCCTGCTGATTTCCGCTTGGTAGGTGCGACGACGAGACTGCCGGAGGAGCTGCCGGCTGCGTTGCGCTCGCGCTGTCTGGAAATCTTCTTCCGCCCTTTGAAGCCGGGAGAAATCGGCAGCATTGTAAGGACGGCCGTAGGAAAGATGGATCTGGCGATTGACGATGCGGCGGTGTCTGTGATCGAACGCTATGCGACCAATGGTCGGGAAGCGATCAATACATTGCAAATCGCGGCAGGACTCGCTCTGACCGAGGAACGTAATAATATCATAGCTGCGGATGTAGAATGGGTCATGCACAGCAGTCAAAAGTCGCCCCGCCCTGAAAAGCAGGTGCATGAGACGCCGCAGGTCGGCTTGGTAAACGGACTTGCTGTGTACGGTCCCAACATGGGCAGTGTCATGGAGCTGGAGGTCACGGCTTCACCGGCTATGGTGCCCGGTCAAGGGAGAATGGCGGTTACGGGCATGGCAGAGGAAGAAGAAATGGGCAGCCGCAGCAGGACCATTCGACGGAAATCCATGGCCAAAGGGTCGGTGGAAAATGTGTTGACCGTGCTTCATCGGATGGGCGTGCGTCCCTATGATTACGATCTGCATATTAATTTTCCTGGCGGGATTCCCGTTGACGGTCCATCTGCCGGGATCACGATTGCGACAGCGATTTACTCGGCGATCCGTGGGATTCCGGTCGACAATCAGTTGGCGATGACGGGTGAAGTGAGCATTCACGGGAAAGTAAAGCCAGTGGGTGGCGTTGTGGCCAAAGTGGAAGCGGCTAAACAAGCGGGAGCGACGCGTGTGCTTATTCCGGAGGAGAACTGGCAAAGCATTTTTGCCGAGATGCACGGAATCGAAATCATCCCGGTAGCCACGGTTGCTCAGGTGATTCATCTGGCAGTGCCAGAGCAGGTTCAACCTGAGGCTGAGACAGCAGGCTTCACTCTTCAATTGCCTGCGGAGGATCTGGCATCTTCGCCATTTTCCTTGTAACACTCGGGAGCGCATGCAAATTAGACATCGGTTTGCGTTTGCGCTACAATGGAAAAAAGCTTCTGCTTGCAAAGAGGTTTGGGCCATGCCCGCTTTGCTTTTGGGGGCGCCGTGCAGGAGCGAAAACGGCTGTTTCGGCCGTTTTTGCATGTGCGACTATCGAAGGTATTGACGTGTACGCAGACGATGGTAAAAGCGCGACGAGGCTACGCCGTCCCACTGGTGTAGCCGAGTTTTCTCATTAGCTGACTCTTGGTAAGAGGGATAGATTCAACAAGGAGAGGTGCATCCGCTTGGGCGAACGTTCCGGTAAGAGAGAATTACCGCTTCTCCCGTTGCGAGGCTTGCTTGTATATCCGACTATGGTTCTTCATTTGGACGTTGGACGGGAAAAGTCCATTCGTGCATTGGAGCAAGCGATGGTGGACGACAACAAGATCTTGCTTGCGACGCAGGAAGAAGTACACATAGAAGAACCTGATGCTGAACAAATCTACAGCATCGGAACCGTTGCGCGCGTAAAACAAATGCTGAAGCTGCCAAACGGTACGATCCGTGTATTGGTGGAAGGCTTGCAGCGTGCCAAAATCGAGGAATATCTTCAAAAAGAAGATTACTTCGTCGTGTCCATTACATACTTGAAGGAAGAAAAAGCGGAAGAAAACGAAGTGGAAGCGTTGATGCGCTCTTTGCTGACCCATTTCGAGCAGTATATCAAGCTGTCGAAAAAGGTTTCTCCCGAGACGCTCACATCCGTGCAGGACATCGAAGAACCAGGAAGGCTGGCTGATGTCATCGCCTCCCATCTGCCGCTCAAAATGAAGGATAAACAGGAGATTCTGGAGACAGTCAATATCCAGGAGCGTTTGGAAATCCTTTTGACCATTTTGAACAACGAGCGCGAAGTTCTGGAGCTGGAGCGAAAAATCGGCAATCGCGTGAAGAAGCAGATGGAGCGCACGCAAAAGGAATATTACCTGCGTGAGCAAATGAAGGCGATCCAGAAAGAGCTCGGGGACAAGGACGGGCGACAGGGCGAAGTCGATGAGCTGCGCGCTCAGCTGGAAAAGTCCGACGCACCGGAGCGCATCAAAGCCAAGATCGAGAAAGAGCTGGAGCGCCTGGAGAAAATGCCGTCTACTTCTGCAGAGGGCTCTGTCATCCGCACCTACATCGATACGCTGTTTGCGCTGCCGTGGACCAAGACGACAGAAGACAATCTCGACATCAAGCATGCGGAAGAAGTGCTGGATGAAGATCACTACGGACTGGAAAAACCGAAAGAGCGCGTACTGGAGTACTTGGCTGTACAGAAGCTGGTCAATTCCATGCGCGGTCCGATTCTCTGCCTGGTAGGTCCTCCAGGGGTGGGGAAAACCTCTCTGGCCCGCTCTGTTGCACGAGCGCTGGGTCGTGAGTTCGTGCGGATATCCCTCGGGGGTGTACGGGATGAAGCTGAGATTCGCGGACATCGCCGTACGTACGTAGGGGCTCTGCCGGGACGCATTATTCAAGGGATGAAGCAGGCGGGTACGATCAATCCCGTGTTCCTGCTGGATGAGATCGACAAGCTCGCGTCTGATTTCCGCGGGGATCCAGCGTCAGCTTTGCTGGAAGTGCTCGACCCGAACCAAAATGACAAGTTCAGCGATCATTATATAGAAGAAACGTATGACTTGACGAACGTCATGTTCATTACGACCGCAAACAGCCTCGACACCATTCCGCGACCATTGCTCGACCGGATGGAAGTCATTTCGATTTCGGGCTACACGGAGCTGGAAAAACTGAATATCCTCCGCGGCTACCTGCTGCCGAAGCAGATGGAAGATCATGGTCTCGGCAAGGATAAGCTGCAAATGAACGAGGATGCCATGCTTAAGCTGGTCCGCCTGTACACGCGCGAAGCCGGTGTGCGCAACCTGAACAGGGAAGCGGCCAATGTCTGTCGAAAAGCGGCCAAGATCATCGTCGGCGGAGAGAAGAAGCGTGTAGTGGTGACGGCCAAAACGCTGGAAGCCCTCCTCGGAAAACCTCGCTACCGCTACGGTCTGGCTGAGAAAAAAGACCAGGTCGGCTCTGTAACGGGTCTCGCCTGGACACAGGCTGGCGGGGATACGCTGAACGTGGAAGTCAGCATCCTTGCAGGGAAAGGCAAGCTGACCTTGACTGGACAGCTGGGCGATGTGATGAAGGAATCCGCTCAGGCGGCATTCAGCTATATTCGTTCCCGTGCGAGCGAATGGGGAATCGATCCGGAGTTCCACGAAAAGAACGACATCCATATCCACGTTCCGGAAGGCGCCATTCCAAAGGATGGTCCATCTGCAGGCATTACGATGGCGACTGCGCTCGTATCGGCGCTGACCGGAATTCCTGTGAAAAAGGAAGTCGGAATGACAGGTGAAATCACCCTGCGCGGCCGGGTGCTTCCAATCGGCGGACTGAAGGAAAAATGCATGTCCGCTCATCGGGCAGGACTCACGACCATCATTTTGCCAAAAGACAATGAGAAAGACATCGAAGATATTCCAGAAAGCGTACGGGAAGCCCTCACGTTCTATCCGGTTGAGCATTTGGACGAAGTGCTGCGGCATGCCCTGACGAAACAGCCAGTAGGTGACAAAAAATGAAAGTAACTTCATCCGAGTTTGTCATCAGTGCTGTAGGACCCAAGCAGTACCCGGAGGACGGCCTGCACGAGATTGCCCTCGTGGGCCGTTCCAACGTAGGTAAGTCGTCTCTTTTGAACAAAATGATGAATCGCAAAGGGCTGGCGCGCATCAGTTCCCGCCCTGGCAAAACGCAGACGTTGAATTACTTCCGCGTCAACAACATGCTCTATTTCGTTGACTTCCCTGGCTACGGCTACGCAAAAGTGGCCAAGACCATTAAAGAGCAATGGGGCAAAATGATTGAAGGCTACCTCAAGAATCGCAAAGAGCTCCGTTTTGTGATTCAATTGGTGGACATTCGCCACGCTCCGAGCAAGGACGATATTGCCATGTACGATTGGTGCAAGCAAATCGGAATTCCGACCGTGGTAGTCGCTACCAAAGGGGATAAGATTGCACGCGGACGCTGGCTGCAGCATACGAAGGTCATCCGTCAAAGCTTGAGACTGCGCGGCGATGATACGATCATTATCTTTTCGTCCGAGACAGGACAAGGCAAGGATGAGCTGTGGGGCGAGATTCTTCGCCGCTTGCGTGCAGGCGACTCGGAAGCAGAAACCGATAAGGCGCATGGTTCACATGCACCTGCGCAAGAAACACCGGCACCTGCGATGCAGAAAAACGACTAGAGAATGGAACAGGTCGTGACCCAATCCGGAGGGGGAAAGGGGAGGCAGTTTTCGTGAGCGAGCTTGCACGCTTTGCCGTACGCGGTGTGATCGAAGGTTTTTACGGAACGCCCTGGACGCACGCAGAGCGGCTGGACATGATCGATTTCCTCAGTCGGCATGATTACAATACGTACTTTTATTCCCCGAAGGACGATTTGTACCTGCGGGAAAAATGGATGGAAATACACCCTGATGCTGCCTATCGAGAGATCGATGAGCTGATCCGTGCTACCCAGCAAGGGGGCATCCGATTCGTATACTGCCTAAGTCCGGGCCTTAGCATGGAGTACTCCAACCGCGGGCATAGTGACAGGCTTTTGCACAAATATCGTTCGATGTTTGACAGAGGCGTTCGGTATTTTGGTCTCCTTTTTGATGATATCCCGATGCACCTTTTGCATTCGGAAGACGTCGAGCGTTATGCACACCTGGCCGAAGCGCATGTCGATGTGACGATGAGGGTGTGGGAGGCAGTAAGTCAATGGTCGGATGAGGTCAAGCTCGTGATTTGCCCGACCCAGTACAATGGCCTCGGTAAAGAACCGTACATCCAGCATCTGGGGCTTCATCTGCCGGTTGAGATTGACCTTTTCTGGACGGGGCGCTTTGTCTGTTCACCCTTTTTGACGGATGGCGATGCGCAGCGCTTTCAGAAGTATACACAGCATAAGCCGCTGTATTGGGACAATTATCCGGTAAACGATCTAGCCATGGCGAACGAGCTGCACATTGGGCCATTGCGACACCGTGACCCAGAGCTGTGGAGCCACTCGGCTGGCTATGTGGCCAATGCTATGTCCAGGCCGGAATGCTCGAAGATTCCTTTGATTACGACAGCTGCCTATTTGCGTGATCCGCATGGCTATGATCCGCAGACAGCTTGGGAGCAAGCCGTGATCGAAGTGGCGGGACCCGTGGATGCAGCGGCATTTATGCGGTTTGCCGATAACGTGCAGAGCTCCTTTCTCAACGAAATCGAGTCACCAGCGATGATGGAAGCCTTGCTGAAGTTTCGTTTCCAGTTCCTTCAGGGAGATCGGCGTGAAGCGGTGATGCAGCTGCAAGCGTTGTTCGTCGAGATGGAGGAGTCCGCCGAGCAGCTGCTGAAGGGGATGACAAACCAGAAGCTGGCGATTGAATGCAGGCCGTGGCTGGAGAAGTATCGGCATTGGGCAAAAGTCGGGCAATCCGCGGTTGGCCTGGTAGAAGCAGGGACGAGTGGGCGGCTGACGCAAGCCGCATACCACTTGCTGAAGCTCAAGCAATGGCTAAAACGGACGGAGAGGCTTCCCCACAAGGTGTGCGGTCAAGTCATGAAGCTGTTCGTAGAGGCTGTCCTGCAGGAAGTGCGCAAGCCGACGTAATCGGTCGCAAATAAAGAAAAGGTTCCTTTTCCATGGAGGAGAAGGAACCTTTTTTTCATGCTGCAAGGGATCAGGCAGACTCACTGCCGTCATTTGCCTTTCCCTTTCGTGTGCGGCTGCTCTGCATCCATTGCTGAATCGGGAGCTCGGCGAGGATCATCCCCACAAAAATCATGAGACATCCGGTGAGCTGGCGTCCGCTCAAGATCTCATTGATGAAAACATAGGAGGTCAATGCGGCAAATACGGGCTCCAGAGCAAAAATGAGTGCGACTCTGGTCGAACTGGTCTGCTTTTGCAGGGCAGTTTGAGCAAGAAAAGCCAAGGCCGTCGCAAAAATGGAAGTGATGACGAGGCCAAACGCGACTTCAGGGCTGAACAAAATCTGTGGATCAAACGCACGGCCATAGTCTTCAAAGAAGAAGGCATAGATCCAGCTCATGACGGCGACGGTTCCCAGCTGTGTGATCGCGAGCGGCAGGGCTGGGAAATGCGGCGCGTACTTTCCCGTAAAGACGATCTGCATGGCGAAGCAGATTGCGCATCCGAAGACGAGGATATCTCCGAGATTAAAGGAGAACTCCTGGCTTTGCGTCAGCAAGTAGAGCCCGACAGCGGCAAGAACAACACCGACCACAGCAGCGGGCTTGACCCGTTCCTTCATCAATAGAAGGGAAAACAGCGGCACCAGGACGACGGACAATCCGGTGATAAAGCCTGCTTTGGAAGGCGTCGTATACAAGAGCCCGACGGTTTGCAGGGCGTATCCGAGACAGAGCCAGAAGCCGAGGATGATGCCGGCTTTAAACAGCGGGCCGCGCCACTCCTTCCATTGATGACGGTAAAGAACAGCTTGGATGATGACTAGAAAAAGAGCGGCTACTGTGAAGCGGACTGCGTTGAACGTATTGGGAGGCAGGGATGAGATCGCCTGCTGGACGATTAGGAATGTACTCCCCCAAATAAATGCAATGAGAAAAAGCGTGGTGTCTGCCATCCATGGTTTTTTCAATGACTCTTTTCTCTCCCTCCAGAACAATTCAAAATCTTTCTGATGTTTCATATCTAGCCTGCATCATAAGCCATTCTACACATGAACGCAAGGTGATCTGCCAAAGACTTTCGACAGTCGAAATTTGGCAAGTGCAGTCCGTTAATAAATTTTTCACAATTACTGGTGGTCGATTCTGGACATAATGTTATAATAATAGTGCATTTTACACATGGTGTAAGGAAGCACGTCATTCTGGGAGGACATTATGGATATTCTTTTGCTGGGCCTCAATTATAAAACGGCGCCTGTCGAAATTCGCGAAAAGTTTACATTCAGCGATGACGGGACCGCACGTGCTCTTCATCTACTCTCCCAGACGAAGAGTATCGCCGAATGCATCATTCTCGGAACGTGCAATCGCACGGAGATTTATGTTGTATGTGATCAGGCCAACATCGGCCGTGATTATACTCGCCGCTTTTTGGCGGAATGGTTTGGTGTGGAGAAAGAGCAATTCAAGGATCATTTGTATATAAAGGAAAACGAGCAGGCGATCGATCACCTGTTCCGCGTCTCCTCCGGTCTCGATTCCATGGTTGTGGGCGAGACGCAAATCTTGGGTCAGGTGCGGGATGCCTTTCTGCTGGCGCAAGAGCATGCGACGACAGGGACGGTGTTCAACACGCTGTTCAAGCAGGCGATTACATTTGCGAAGCGTGCGCATACAGAGACGGCGATCGGACAAAATGCCGTATCGGTCAGCTATGCTGCAGTCGAGCTCGGGAAAAAGATCTTCGGCTCCTTTGCCGGCAAATCCGTACTGATCGTCGGGGCAGGAAAAATGAGTGAGCTGACCGCCAAGCATTTGCATGCGAACGGATCGGAAAAAGTCGTCGTTGCCAACCGGACGCTGGAAAGAGCGCAGCTGCTGGCAGAAAAATTCAAAGGGGATTCCTGTACGATGGAGCAGCTGCCAGAAGCGCTGCTCACCGCAGACATCGTCATCAGTTCGACCGGGGCAAACGGTTATGTCCTGGGTAAAAATGAACTGGCGCCCATCATGAAAAAGCGCAAGCATCGTCCGTTGTTCCTGGTGGACATTGCGGTGCCGCGTGATCTGAACCCAGACCTGCACGATCTGGACAATGTGTTCCTGTACGATATTGATGACCTGGAAGGAATCGTGGCGAGCAACGTGGCGGAGCGTTCCCGGGAAGCCGATCGCATCGACGCCATGATCCAAGACGAGATCGTCGCTTTCACCAACTGGTACCAAACGCTGGGTGTGGCTCCTCTGATTGCAGCTCTGCGTGAAAAAACGTTGGGTGTCCAAGCAGAAGCGATACGGAAGATCGAAAACAAGCTGCCTAACCTGACAGAACGAGAGCTACATATCATCCGTAAGACCACGAAAGGAATCGTCAATCAGCTCATGCATGATCCGGTCGTGCGACTGAAAGAAATGGCGGCTTCGAGAAATGGTGAAGAGGTATTGGAGATGTTCACCAAGATGTTTGCCTTGGAGGAAATTCTGGAGCGCACGGAACAGGAAGCGAAGTGGGCAGACGAGAAAACCAAACAGGTATCCCCTCGTGAGCAGGTTCTGGCATCCCGCGTCCGTGACTAGTAGAGCGGACAACTACTGATAGAAACCGATGGGAAAGAGGGGAGAGAGTGCATGGCCGAGGTGAGATGGATCTACGACCTGACGATCTTTCTCTACGCTGCAAGTGTTCTCTTCTATTTTAACGACTTCTTGCAAAGCAACCGGAAAGTCAATCGCCTGGCTTTCGGGTTGCTTGTTGTCGTTTGGGCCTTGCAAACCGCTTTTTTTGTTTCACAGACCATTATGAAAACGTATTTTCCTGTCATCACCTTGTTTGAAACGCTCTTTTTTTATTCGTGGGTGTTGGTGAGTCTGTCACTCGCCATTCACTATTTTTTTCGAATAGATTTACTGGTGTTTTTTACCAACATCATCGGGTTTGTCGTTCTGGTCATGTCGATGTTCTTGCCGGAGACTCCGATCGTGGCTGTCTCCAGCATCCTGACATCGGAGCTGCTTCTGACGCATGTGACACTCGCGATGTTTAGCTACGGGGCGTTTTCGCTTTCGATGATTTTCTCAGGAATGTATCTGCTGCAGCACAAGATGCTCAAGGAACGGCGATGGACACAGCTGCTGAGGCGCCTGCCGAGCTTGGACCAGCTGGAAGGCTACGCCTACCGGATGAACATGCTGGGTGTGCCGATGCTGCTATTGTCTATTGTACTGGGGATTATTTGGGGAAAAATGGTATTGCCGGAGAAGTTTATGTTCGATGCAAAAGTGTTCCTTTCCATCATGGTGCTTGTCAGCTATTCGATTTGGCTTTACAAGCGGTACCGGGACACCATGCCGATGCGCAGGATGCAGCAGTGGAACGTCTCGGCGTTTGCCTTGCTGCTCATCAACTTCTTTGGAGCGAACACATCTACATTTCACAGCTGGTGGTAAGGCTGTTCTAGGAGGCTATCATGAAAAATTGGAACGTGGGTACGCGTCGCAGCCGATTGGCTTTGATTCAAACGAATTGGGTGGTCGATCAACTGAAAAAGGTCTCTCCCGAATCGGAGTTCACCTTGCACGAGATCGTGACCAAAGGCGACCGAATCCTGGACGTGACGCTGTCCAAAGTCGGCGGAAAAGGCTTGTTTGTCAAAGAGATCGAACAATCTCTGTACGATAAAGAAACGGACTTCGCCGTTCACAGCTTGAAGGACATGCCTGCTGAATTACCGGAAGGACTGGTAATCGGAGCGATCCCGAAGCGGGTCGATCCTCGGGATGTGCTGCTTTCCAAGGATGGAAAAACGCTGGATGAGCTGCCTGAAGGAGCGGTGGTGGGTACAAGCAGCCTGCGGCGTGCCGCCCAGCTGATGGCGTATCGCCCTGACATTCAGATTGAATCCTTGCGTGGCAATATCGACACGCGCATGCGCAAGCTGGAGGAAGGGAATTTTGACGGAATTATTTTGGCCGCTGCAGGTCTGGAGCGCGCCAGCTTCGAGGGGACCATTTCACAGTATTTGCCGGTAGAAATCAGTCTGCCTGCAGTCGGTCAGGGTGCACTTGCGATCGAGTGCCGCTCAGACGATGAAGAGACACTCGAACTGCTGCGACGTCTCGACGATCAGCCGACGAGATTGGCTGTAACGGCGGAGCGCAGCTTCCTGCACAAGCTTCAGGGTGGCTGCCAGGTGCCGATCGGGGCGTATGCGACCATCGGTGAAGGGAATTTGATTACCATGACAGGCATGGTGGGTTCCCCTGACGGCAAGCAAATGTTTAAAAATACAGCGAGCGGTCATGATCCCCTCGCACTGGGCATACAAGTAGCGGAGGCGTTGCTTGCACAAGGCGCAGGAGACGTTCTGGCTGAGGTCTTGCGGGAGAATCAGCAATGACCAAGCCGGATGCGCAGGCTGGATCTGCTGGAGCGCTCACCGGCAAGCGCATCATGGTGACGCGGGCTCGCAGCCAGGTGCGGGAGCTGGTGGATACGATAGAAGGATTGGGAGGAGAGGCGTATGCCTTTCCTATTCTGAAAATGGTGGAGCCGGACGATAAGCGTAATCTGGACGAGGCCATCGCAAAGCTAGGCACTTTTGACTGGGTGATCTTTACCAGTGTCAACGGCGTTCGGTTCTTTGTGGAGCGGATGCGAGAGATTGGTGTAGGGATCGAGGCAATCAAGGGCCAGGTAGCGGCGGTCGGACCCAAGACGGCAGCGGCACTGACAGAGCAAGGGCTGAATGTAGCGGTCATCCCATCCGATTATGTGGCGGAAGGGCTTTTGACCAGCCTGCACGATCAGTTGAAGCCGGGGCAGCGTGTCCTCCTGCCTCGTGCTGACATCGCCCGCAAGACTTTGCCGAAGGAGCTTGCTGCGCTAGGCATGGCCGTGACTGAGGTAGATGTTTACCATACCGTCATTGACGGCGAGCAAGCGCCTGAGGCAGCTAGGCGCCTGAGAAACAAAGAAATAGACAGCATCCTGTTTACGAGCTCTTCCACCGTGACCCATTTCATACAAGCGATGGCTCCTTTTGCCGAAAAGGGTTGGCTCGACCAGGTGAAAATCGCCTGCATCGGACCGATCACTGCCGAAACGGCGCGGAAAAACGGGCTGACGGTTCACGTGGTAGCGACAGAATTTACAGTGGAAGGCTTGCTTGCAGCTTTGATAGAAAAATTGGGAGGGAAATGACATGACACAAACATTTGACCGCCATCGCCGCCTGCGTAGAAGCGCGGCCATGCGCAATCTGGTTCGGGAAAATCACGTTCGGATGGAGGATTTGATCTATCCACTGTTTGTCGTAGAAGGCAGCAACGTAAAAAACGAAATCCCGTCCATGCCAGGTGTGTATCACCTTTCCTTGGATCAATTGGCTATCGAGATGAAAGAAATCGTAGAGGCAGGGATCCAGTCCGTCATCATGTTTGGCGTGCCGGAAGAAAAAGATGCATGCGGCTCTGGAGCGTATGACGACAATGCCATTACGCAGGAAGCGATTCGTCAGATCAAGGAAGCTTATCCGGAAATGGTCGTCATCGCAGATACCTGTCTGTGTGAATATACCGATCACGGTCATTGCGGCGTGCTGCAAGACGGTGATGTAGATAATGACGAATCTCTCAAGCTCTTGGCTCAAACAGCCGTTTCCCAAGCGAAGGCAGGGGCTGACATCATTGCACCTTCCAATATGATGGACGGATTCGTGATTGCGATCCGGGAAGCTCTCGACGAAGCAGGGTTTACCCATATTCCGATCATGTCCTATGCCGTCAAATACGCGTCTGCGTTCTACGGTCCTTTCCGCGAAGCAGCGAATTCCACGCCGCAGTTTGGCGACCGCAAAAGCTATCAAATGGACCCTTCCAATTCGCGTGAAGGTTTGCGTGAAGCGGCTTCCGATGTGAAGGAAGGAGCAGACTTCCTGATCGTCAAGCCTGGTCTCGCATTCATGGACATGGTGGTGCGCCTGCGTGAAAACTTCAACCAGCCGATCGTGGCATACAACGTGAGCGGCGAGTATTCCATGGTGAAGGCAGCGGCCGCGAATGGCTGGATCGACGAAGAGAAGATCGTGATGGAGACACTGGTCGGCTTCAAGCGTGCGGGTGCCGATTTGATCATTACGTATCACGCGAAAGACGTTTCCAAATGGCTGAAAGGGTGAGCAGAGGATGAAGCGTGAAAAATCAACGGAGCTCTTTGCAGAAGCGCAGCACTACATACCAGGCGGCGTAAACAGCCCGGTTCGTGCTTTTAAAAGCGTCGGCGGAAATCCGATCTACATCGAAAAAGGAGAAGGCTCCCGAATCTTCGATGTGGACGGAAACAGCTATATCGATTACATCGGCTCTTGGGGACCGCTGATTCTCGGTCATGCGCATCCGCGTGTACTGTCAGCGATTACGGAAGTAGCTGCGCTGGGCACGAGCTTTGGTGCACCGACTGAGCGCGAGACAGATATGGCGAAGCTGGTATGCGAGCTCGTGCCATCCGTGGAAGTGGTACGGATGGTGAACTCCGGTACGGAAGCTACCATGAGCGCACTGCGTCTGGCGCGCGGCTATACCAAGCGCAATAAAATCATGAAGTTCGAAGGCTGCTACCACGGCCATGCGGACAGCCTGCTGATCAAAGCGGGTTCCGGCGTGGCTACGCTGGGTCTCCCGGACAGCCCGGGTGTACCTGAAGGAACGGCGGTCAATACCATCACGGTTCCCTACAACGATCTGGAAAGCGTCAAGCTCGCTTTCTCCTCGTACGGAGACGATATCGCTGCGGTCATCGTCGAGCCAGTCGGCGGCAACATGGGTGTCGTTCCTCCACTGCCAGGCTTCCTGGAAGGATTGCGTGAAATCACCCAGCAACACGGCGCCCTGCTCATTTTTGATGAAGTGATGACAGGCTTCCGCGTGGCTCGCGGCGGTGCACAAGAGCTGTTTGGAATCACGCCGGATTTGACTACCATGGGGAAAGTCATCGGTGGCGGTCTGCCGGTCGGGGCGTACGGCGGAAAACGGGAGATCATGCAGCAGATCGCTCCGGCGGGTCCGATCTATCAGGCAGGTACCCTTTCTGGGAATCCGCTGGCGATGGCTGCCGGATTGACTACGCTGCAAGAGCTGAGCAAGCCAGGTGCCTATGAGCAGCTGGAAAAACTGTCGGCGCGTCTGGCAGAAGGCCTCGCGGGCAACGCGAGCAAGCTCGGCATTCCGCACACACTCAACCGTGTCGGCTCCATGGTGTGCCTGTTCTTTACAGACACGCCTGTCGTCAACTACGAGACAGCGAAAACCTCCGATCTGGAGCGCTTCTCCGCGTACTTCAGCCACCTGCTGGAGGAAGGCATCATGATTCCGCCTTCCCAGTTTGAAGGGATGTTCGTATCCCTGGCTCACTCCGAGGCGGACATCGAAAGAACGATTGAAGCCAGCTATCAAGCAATGAAAAAGCTGTAACGTATAAGCAAACCCACCTGAGCAAGATCAGGTGGGTTTCTAATTTTTACATGCTTTGTCTGACGAGTGTGATAAAATGAGTGGGAAAAACTGGTCGAAAGGGAGTGGACCCCATGAGCGGTAGCCCTGTAGTGGTACCCGAAAAACATCTGATTGGACTTAGCTTTTCCGGTAACTTTCCGGCACTAGTAGCGGAGATGCCCAAGCTGTGGGCGACTTTTCTGCAGCGGCAGTCCGAAATTCCACTCGTGATCCAGCCTGACATTCGCTATGACATCAGCAGCGAGAATCGCTCCTACCAAATGCATACGGAGTACATCGCTGTGGAGGTAGAGCGGTTCGAGCGCATTCCCGTGGGGATGGTCGGCTTTACGATCCCTGAGAGGAGATACGCTCGCTTTACCCATACAGGACCGATGGAGCGAGTGCAGGCTACTTATCGGAGCGCGTTTGAATGGCTAAGCCAACAGGGGCTTCAGGTAGATGAGACTGTCATGCGGATGGAACAATACGACCAGCGCTTTGTCCCTTCTGTGCATCCGCCTGAGCGTGCTGAGAATGCTTATGACATCTTCATCCCGATCTTGTGATCCCCATGCGCAGCTGTTTGGTGACGAAATCGTCTAGAGCCGTCATGACCTCCTCAAAGACAGTCAGCGAAGCTTTTAGGTCCCATCCGACTTCCAGCGAGTGATTGGCGCCTGGGACGATATGGAGATGCACATTTGGCTTTGTCTCCCTCAGCTTCTCGAGCAAAGGCTCCTGATAGAAGTGGTCAGTAGAGCCGATCACGAGGTAAACAGGATGGTTCGATTTCAGCAAGTTTGCGGCTACCTGCTCGCTCGTCAGGATCGGAGTCAGCAGGATGGCTGTGGCTGCTGAGAATTCGGGATTTTGCAGCAATCCGTCGATGATGGGCATGGTCCCGATGGATTTTCCCAAAAAGAAGATCTGCTCATACGGCTGCTCCGCGAGTACCTTGGTGACGACCGCGTGGACATCCGGCTGCATCCACTGACTTCGCTCTTCCATGGAGAGATCCCCAAAGGCGATATTGTCCTTTCCATAGGCATAGTGGATATGTACGATGTCTGCCTGATGGCTGAGCATCAGCATCGTCGAGTAGTGCAGGTAAGGCTTGTCGAACAGATAGCTCGATCCTGGACAGAAAAAGCAGATCGCACGCGAGCGAGTCTGTCCGGGCTGGATGTAGGTGTAGCTGACTTCCTGGTTGTTTCGGCCGACTGCATGGAAAGTAGCTGTCCGTACCATAAAAGATAGTCTCCTCTCCTCGAAAGGTTGAAATGGAAGGGATTGTGTTACATATCATAAGGGGGGAAACCCTACCTGACAAGCATTCTTTCGCCTTGGACAGGGAAGTATTTTGAACAAAGACTGGAAAGGAAGATGGCAGATGGTCAAGCAAGTACAGCTGGGAAATGGACTAGAGATCGCATATCGGGAAGAAGGAAGCGACAAAAAGGAGACGGTCGTGCTGCTGCACGGCTTTTGCGGAAGCTCTGGCTATTGGAGCAAAATTCTCCCTGCGCTATCGCAATCGTATCGTGTGCTCGCGGTAGACTTGCGAGGACATGGAGGGAGTGCTGCTCCGGATGAACCGTATACAATGGAGCGTTTTGCAGAGGACCTGTCATTGCTGGTGGACAAGCTCGAATTGGGACCGATCCATCTTTTTGGCCATTCCCTCGGTGGATATGTGACTCTCGCATTTGCGCAGAAGTACGCAGACAAGCTCAAAAGCTTTGGACTGATTCACTCAACGGGCTATCCTGACGATGAAGCCGCCAAGGCGAACCGGGATAAGGGTGCCGAGAACATCCGGGAGAACGGGATGGAGCCATTTATCAAAGCGCTTGTCCCCAAGCTGTTTGCCCCTGGGCACGTATCGACGATGCCAGAGGACGTGCAGGTGGCTAAAGAAATTGGTTTTGCCACCAAGCCGACAGGTGCCATCCAAACACTGAAAGGCATGCGGGATCGAGACGATCGCAACGAGGTGCTCCAAAACACGAAACTTCCTGTTCTTTTAGTCGCGGGTCGCGAGGATCAGATCATTCCGAGTGAAAAAACTTTCATCGTGAACGGACCGAACGTGGAGCAAGTGCTGCTCAGCAATTCCGGGCACATGGGCATGCTGGAAGAACCAGAGGCAATGGCAGATGCCATCGTCCGATTTGTGTCGAAAAATTAGAGAAACCCCACCAATGGCCTAGCAAATTTTGCTATAATGGACAGGGAATCCTATCAATATAGATACATATGAGAGGGGAATTACAAATGAAAAAAGCACGTCGCATCACCATGACGGCTTTTGCGTCCGTTGTCTTCGCTTCCATGATGGCAACCTCCGCATTTGCCGCTCCGCTCCACCCAGTCCAGCACGCGGATTGGATGGTAAAAAAATCGATCATCTCTGCTGGTCAAAACGGGGATCTGGCTCTAGACCGCAGCGTGACTTTGGCCGAGGCGGCTGTTGTATTTGCCAAGCTGAAGGGCGTTAAGATCGCTGCGCCGGTAAAAGGCGAAACCTGGGCGACTCCTTATCTGGCTTGGGCGAAAACACAGGGTGCTGTAACGCAGGACGATTTCAAAAAACCTGCGCAAGTGCTGACTTCCGCGAAGCTGGCTGATATCGCGAAAAAGCTGGGCTACACACTCGCACTGGAAAACAAGGCGACCGTGACTCGCGGCGAGTTCTTCAATGCATTGGGTGAAGCGGCTACGACACACATCACCCTCGCTCATACCAACGACACACATGGACATATCCAAGAAGATAAAGGGCAAAAGGAATTCGGCTACGCGAAAATCGCGACTCTCCTGAAAGATTGGCGCGCAGAAAACCCGAACTTCCTGCTGCTTGATGCAGGTGACACCTTCCAAGGTACGGTTTTCGTAAACCAATTCAAGGGCGAATCCATCGTGCCGATCCTCAACAGCCTGGATTACACGCTGATGACGGCGGGTAACCACGAATTTGACTTCGGCTATGAGCAGCTGCTGAAGCTCCGCGATTCCCTGGATCATCCGGTAATCAATGCCAACGTATTCACCGCGGATGGTAAAAACCTGCTGGTTCCGACTTACAAGGCTGAGATCGGTGGCAAGAAGTTCGCATTCGTAGGCTTCGTTGCGGAAGACACTCCTGTTTTGACTCACCCTGACAACGTAAAGGGCTTGACCTTCAAAAGCCCAGTGGAAGTGGCAAAAACAATCGTTCCTGAACTGAAGAAAGAAGCGGACCACGTGGTGGTAGTTTCCCATATCGGTGTGGACGTAGACCGTGAAATCGCGAAAAACGTTCCTGGAATCGATCTGATCGTAGGCGGACACTCCCACACCCCGCTGAAAACACCTGAAGTAGTGAACGGCACATACATCGTTCAAGACTGGGAGTACGGCAAATCCCTGGGACGCGCTGACCTGTACTACCTGGGCGAAGAACTGGTAGCATTCTCTGGCGGATTGAAAGAGTACGACGAAAACGTGCAGGCTGACCCAGAAGTGGACAAAATGGTGAAAGACATCGTGAATCAAATCGACAGCGTGATGAACGTGGTCATTGCGAAGTCCGAGGTTCCATTGGATGGCGACCGCACGCTCGTGCGCACCCGTGAGACCAACGTCGGAAACCTGATTGCGGATATCATGCTGGAGCGTACCCAATCCATCAAAGGTCATGAAGCAGACGTAGCGCTGGCAAACGGCGGCGGAATTCGCACCCAGCTGGATGCAGGTGACATCACGAAGAAAAACCTTTACACACTGCTGCCTTTCGAGAACAACACGTTGGCGATCGTGGAAGTCACTGGCGAAGAGCTCTTAAAAGCTCTGGAGAACGGCGTGAGCCAGGTAGAAACGGGTGCAGGTCGCTTCCCGCAAATCAGCGGCATGAGCTTCACGTACAACCCTACCAAGCCAGCCGGCGACCGTGTCATCGAAGTGAAAGTAGGCGACAAGCCGCTTGACCTGACCAAAACGTACAAAGTAGCGACAATCGACTTCCTGGCAGCAGGCGGCGATGGCTACGAGTCGTTCAAAAAGCCTTTCTTCAACACCGGCCTGTCGATGTACAGCGTCGTAGAAGAAGCGCTGATCAAGCGCCAAGTGGTCAATCCAAAAGTGGAAGGCCGCATTGTCGAAGTAAAATAAACGATTATTTGTGCGACAGGGAGCATCGAGGCTCCCTGTCTCTTTGATTTCCTAAAGTACCTTGCAATATATAATACCTATTTGGTAAGCTTTTACATGGGTGATGTGCATTGAATGTTCAGTTTAAAAAGGGCGTACTAGAGCTATGCGTGCTGGTTTTGACGGCCAAGCGCGACCGATATGGCTATGAGCTCGTTGCCAGCATCTCGGAAAAGTTTCACATCGCTGAAGGAACGGTGTACCCTTTGCTGCGTCGGTTGACCCAGGAAGGTTTTTTTACCACGTATTTAAAGGAATCTCAAGAAGGTCCGCCGCGCAAGTATTATCAGTTGACGGAACAAGGACGTCAGTACATGAACGATCTTGTTTTGGAATGGCGCATTTTCGACCGCGGTGTCAACCAGATCATAGGGGAGGGACTCGGTTATGACAAGGCGTGAGTTCATGGATGAATTGGGCACGCTTCTCGGTGAATTGCCCGACAAGGAAAGGCTGGATATTTTAGCTGACTATACGGAGCACTTTTTAATGGGGATCCAGGAAGGAAAGAGCGAGCATGAAATTGCGGACGCATTGGGAAGTCCAAAGGTAGTGGCCAGAGAGCTTCTCGCAGGGTATCGCATCACGCAAGCGCAATCCAATGCATCCGTCGGGAACATGACACGTGCGATCGTAGCAACTGTCAGCCTCGGATTTTTCAATCTCATTTTTGTGTTGGGACCTTTTATGGCGCTGATCGGTGTCTTGATAGCCTTTTACGGGGTATCCGTATCCTTGCTGGTTGCACCGCTGGGGATGCTCGCCCAGTACGGCGTCCCCAATCTGTCTCACGAGCGGCTTTTCCTGTTGTTTGGCAGTCTGGCTTCTGTCGGATTGGGGGGAATGCTTGTGATCGGCTTAGTGCGTTTGACCAAATGGCTGTACCGTCAATTTTTGCGGTATCTCCAGTTCAACGTGCAAATGATCAGGGGGAAATAAAATGAGAAACCTGGGCAAAAAACTCTTTGGACTATGCTTGCTTCTCTTTATCATCGGAGCGGGCGGACTCGTATGGTTATTTTCCAAACAGGAATACTTCACATTTTCATTAAAAGAAGTGAACGATGAACGGGTGGTAGAGAAGCCGATCAAGGGTCTGAATCTGTCGACGGATACGACGGATGTGATCGTGAGTCCGAGCACAAATTCGTCTGCCATCGTCCGTTTGGCAGGCAATGCAGCGGAACAGCAAATGGACCGGCTCCAGTTTTCGAGCGATGTGGGCTCAGACGGCATCCTCCGGGTCATGGTGCGTGAGCAAAGCCATCTCAATCTGTTTTTCATGGGAAATGGGCATCTGCAGGTAGAAGTCCTGCTGCCTGAGGCCATGTATGAGAGCATTGCGCTGAAGAGCGAGACAGGCGATATCAGAAGCAGTGCGCTTCAATCGAAACAAGCAACCATATCGACCAGCACGGGAGATATTGAACTGGCTGGCTTCCAGGGCGATGAGCTGCAGATCGATACCGACACAGGGGACATGAGGCTTCTCCGGATTCATTCCGCTTTGAAGGTGGATAGCAGCACTGGAGATGTAAACAAGCTGGTTCTTTCAGAGGTTACCTATCCGGTAGACATTCGCACGGATACGGGAGATGTGCACATCTCAGCCGACAAAAAGCCCACGGACGCCAGGTTGGAGCTGGAATCCGATACGGGTGACATCCATGTCGATTGGCCAGAGCTGAAATATGACCAAAAGCAAGAAAACCTGGTCGAAGCGACTGTCGGTTCAGGAAGTTCGCTATTATCCGTAAAAACAGCGACGGGAGATATCCGCATTCAATAGGGGAAGTTTGGAAACACTGATGGAAGAGCTTGGGAAAAGAAAGAAACGAAAAGATTTTGACACAAAAGGTCCCTACATTGTCGAATGCCCAATGGTATCATGAAGTAGGGGAAGATTCTTGTGTAAAGAGAGGTTTATTCATGACCGCAAAACCATTTAACGATACTTTTTTGAAAGCGTGCCGAAAGGAAGCGACGGACCATGTGCCTGTATGGTACATGCGTCAAGCTGGACGCTACCAGCCTGAATACCGCGCGATTCGAGCGAAGCATAGCTTTTTTGAAATGAATTACATACCTGAAGTCTGTGCAGAAGTGACACGCTTGCCAGTGGAACAGCTCGGAGTGGATGCCGCTATCCTGTTTGCAGACATCATGACTCCGCTAAAGCCAATCGGAGTGGATGTGAACATCGAATCGGGGATTGGGCCGGTGATTGCCAATCCGATTCAGTCGCTCGCCGATGTCCATCGCCTGCATGAGCTGGAACCGGAGACGCATGTGCCTTATATTCTGGAATCCATCAAAATCTTGCGTCAGCAGCTGTCTGTTCCGCTGATCGGTTTTGCCGGTGCGCCGTTTACCCTCGCCAGCTACATGATCGAAGGCGGTCCATCCAAGCATTATCACAAGACCAAAGCATTCATGTACACGGAGCCGCAAGCATGGCAAGCGCTGATGGACAAATTGGGTGACATGACGATCACGTACTTAAAAGCCCAAATTGCCGCGGGCGCTCAAGCGGTACAGGTGTTTGACTCCTGGGTAGGAGCTTTGAACGACGAAGATTACCGCGAATACATTACTCCAGTGATGAACCGAATTTTCAATGCGTTGAAAGATACGAACGTGCCAACGATTTATTTCGGGATTGGAGCCGGCCACTTGTTGATGGATTGGAATCGCCTGCCGGTAGACGTAGTCGGTCTGGATTGGCGCACGTCTATTACGACTGCGAGAGAAATGGGCGTGACCAAAACGCTGCAAGGGAACCTGGATCCGACTTTGCTGCTGGCGCCGTGGGAGAAGCTCGAGGCAAAAGCGAAAGAAATTCTGGACGAAGGAACCAAGCAGCCAGGGTTCATTTTCAATCTGGGGCACGGTGTATTCCCGGATGCAAAGGTAGAGACGCTGCAAAAGCTGACGCAGTTCATTCATAGCTACAAACAGGGCGTGTAACCAGGAGGTGCAAAGACGATGGCAAAAAGAAAGACAGGACTTCTGCTCATGGCGTACGGTACGCCGCGCAGCAGAGAGGACATCGAACCTTATTACACACATATCCGGCGCGGTCGCAAGCCGCCCGAGGAGCTGCTGGAGGATCTGAAGGCACGCTACGAGGCTGTCGGGGGACTGAATCGCTTTGCTGAGATTACGGACGAGCAAGTGGACGCCTTGGTGAAAGAAATGAATGAGCGTTATCCGGACCGCGAATTTGTCGGGTACCTGGGGCTCAAGCATATATCTCCATTTATCGAGGATGCTGTCGAGCAAATGAAGCGCGACGGGATCACGGAGGCTGTCAGTCTGGTTCTCGCACCGCATTACTCCAGCTACAGCGTAAAAGAGTATAACGGGCGGGCAAAAGAGCATGCAGAGTCCATTGGCGGTCCAGTTATTCACAGTATTGAAAGCTGGTATTTGGAGCCTGGATTTATCGATTATTGGGTAAAAGTGATCACGGATACGTTTGCCTCGATGCCTGCAGCGGATAAGGAGAAGGCGGTAGTCATTTTCTCCGCGCACAGTTTGCCAGAGAAGATCCTGAATGCGGGTGACCCGTATCCGCAGCAGCTGGAAGAGACAGCGAAAACGATTGCCGAGAAGGCGGGCATTCCAGATTTTGCGATCGGCTGGCAGAGCGCAGGCAACACACCCGAACCATGGCTGGGACCGGATGTTCAGGATTTGACCCGTGAGCTGCATGAAAAGCATGGCTTTACTGCATTTGTGTACTGTCCGGTCGGATTCGTTGCGGAGCATCTCGAAGTGCTGTACGACAACGATTACGAATGCAAGGCTGTGACAGAAGAGCTGGGCGTCCATTATTACCGCCCTCCGATGCCGAATGCCAGACCTGCCTTTATCTCCTGTCTGGCTGATGCCGTCGGGAAAAAGCTGGCGGACTAGGGGATCGATGGTATGAGCGAAAAAACATATCATATTACGATTGTAGGTGGCGGCATCACTGGACTGGCCGCCGCCTTTTACTTGCAAAAGGAAGTGGAAGCGAAGGGGCTGCCCATTCGCTTTCAAGTCGTGGAAGAAAAAGAACGGTTGGGTGGCAAGATCAAGACTTGGAGACATGACGGGTTTGTCATCGAGCAAGGACCTGACTCTTTCCTGGAGAGAAAGACGAGTGCAGCTCAGCTGGCGAAGGATCTCGGCCTGGAGAATGATCTCGTGCGCAACAGCACCGGACAAGCGTACATCTGGCACAAGGATCGGCTCATGCCCATTCCGGAAGGGGCGGTCATGGGAGTTCCGACGAAGGTCATGCCGTTTGTGACCTCGGAGCTGATTTCCTGGCCCGGGAAAATCCGCGCGGCTGCGGATTTGTTTTTGCCTGCCTCAACAGGAGACGGGGATATCTCAGTCGGTGACTTTTTTCGCAGACGTCTTGGAGATGAGGTCATTGAAAACCTGATTCAGCCGCTTTTGTCAGGGGTCTATTCAGGAGATATCGACAATCTCAGTCTGTTGGCCAGCTTCCCGCAGTTCGCCCAGATGGAAAAGCAGCACCGTAGTCTCATTTTGGCGATGAAGCATTCGCGGCCCCAGTCGAAAGACCAGGGAAAGCCGAAGGGGATCTTCCTTACCCTGAAAAATGGATTGGAGTCGTTGGTAGAAGGCGTAGAAAGCAAGCTCCCTGCTGACGCGGTTCGCAAAAGCACAGGGGTGCAGGAGCTGATCAAGCGCGAGTCAGGCGGCTATACGCTCATCACAAAAGACGGTGAGCGCATCGAGACGGATGCTGTCTTGTTCACCGTTCCTCATGCGGTGGCAGAGCCGCTGCTGCGCCCTTACGCGTCCGTTCCCACCCTGTCACAGGCCAATCCGCACATGGTCGCAACGATCAGCTTGGCGTTTCCGGAAACCGCCGTCGACATTGGAATGGAGGGGACCGGGTTTATCGTTCCGCGCAACTCGGGGGCCAAGATTACAGCGTGCACCTGGGCTCATCGCAAGTGGCCGCATACGACTCCTGCCGGCAAGGCATTGCTTCGCTGTTTCGTCGGGAAAGCCAAAGAGCAGGCATTCATGCAATTGACGGACGAAGAGATCGTGGAGGTAGCCTTGCGTGACCTGCACAAGACCATGACGATTCGCCAGGAGCCTGATTTTTATCGAGTGACCCGCTTGCAAAACGCGATCCCGTATGTCGTGGGGCACCAGGCTTGGGTGCGGGACGTCTCGGGAAAAGTGGCGGAGAGCCTCCCAGGCGTGCTCCTGGCAGGTGCTTCCTACAGTGGAGTAGGGGTGCCGGATTGCATTGATCAAGGAAAGAAAGCTGTGACGAAATTAATCGAAATGGTCCTGCCGGGGAAATAGCTCCCCGGTTTTTTTATTGGAAATGAAAAAAAGATGGTGACTTCAACAAAGCTGAGGGTGGGAGAAGAAGGTTAGCGATCTTGCGAAGTGTGGTTTGGAATTTCCGGTGCTAAACGGCTCGTCCTGTCCATATAGTATAGGGAAATGTCCTGCACCTGAAAGGAGGAGCATGAATGGCGTTACAGGATGGACTGCTCTCGTTTGCCATCAAGGAGACCATTTTCCTCTCATCCGATAGAGCCGGAATAGGAGAATTGCAAGAGCTGGAGCTGGTACCGGATGTAGAGGTGTTGGAGAACGATTCCTACATCTCCATTACAGGCTGCTTGCAGCTGTTTGGGAAGTACGAGCCGATCAGGGATGCCGCTGAGACAGAGGGCGGTGGAGCGGAAACTCTGGTTCAGGCCATGACTTTCTCTCCGTTTCGTCCTGAAGGAACAGAGGGGCCGTATTATGGCTGGGAGGAGCAAATCGGACATCGCGTCCCGCTCAATATCACGATTCCTCTCGAGCGAATTGCAGAGATCGGGGATATTTATGCCATTGTGGACAGCTTCGATTACAAGCTGGAATCACCGCATCAGCTGCTGATTGAAGCAGAGCTGAAGATCGTCGGGATTGTGCTCTCCGACCAGCCGACTCAATCCAGCGCAAATCCAAATCCTTACGAGCAGCCTGAAGCAGCACACGAGGAAGAGGCATGGGAGTTTGCCCATGTGGCATCGAATCAGACGGAAGGCGTTCCTGAGCTGACTTCACTCGAGGACATCGAGCAAAAGCTGGCTCAACTGGAGCAGCAGCTGGAGCTACAGGGCGAGCCGGTCGCGTACGAGTCAGGGGCCGTCGAGCCGGTGTCTTACGAATCAGGGACGTACGAGTCAGGAGTAGAACAGCCGGTGTCTTATGAATCAGAGACTTACGGATCAGAGTCGTACGAATCAGAGTCGTACGAATCAGAGTCGTACGAATCAGGGGGATATGCAGCGGAAGAGTCGACCTCTCTGTATGATGCTCCGGCCATGGAAGTGGCTGCGCGCGACTATTATCCCGATCAGCATTTCGGTGAAGTGACGGAACCGGATGAGGCGCAGCTCGCTTCGTATCCAGAGGAGAGGTATGCAGACGCACCGTTGTCATGGGAGGCGGATCAGCCTGCCATTGAGTCTGCCGCATACGCTTCACCTGTATACGGAACGCAGGTGACCAACGCTGACCAGACGGAGCAGTGGGTGGATGTACCTGTCCAGCGGGAGGAGCAAGAGGAAGCTACCCTCGCCATTCACGATCATCATGAGCCTGACTTTACCCCAGTCGTTACCGATGAGACGCAAGAAGCGGAAGCGGAGTTGGAAGCGTCTGGGCAAGAGGACGTAACAGACGTGGCTGCTGAGTTTGACGCGAGCGATGAGGTGGAGCTGAAAATTGCCATCTCCGGCAAGCCATCCCGTGAAGAGGCGGGCAACGTTAACATTACGTCGATTTTCTCGCAAGCAAGTCGTGCCAAACAGGAAGCAATGGCTCTGGAGGCGGAATCGTCAGCTAGCTCCTCTTCACGTAGAGGGTCATCTGCGAATTCCAGCCCTAACACGTTGGAAGCCATGCAAAATCTCACCTCGTTCATTCGCAATAAGGAGGAGCGCTCGAGTCAGTTGAAAATGTGCATTATCCAGCGGGATGAGACATTGGAGCTGATTTCCCAACGCTATTCCTTGCCCGTTTCCAAAATTGTCGAAGTGAACCGATTGGCTTCCGAGCAGCTTGTCGCCGGACAAATCCTGTACATTCCACAGTGAGGAGTGGGGGACCGTGGACAAGATTGATCTTTCCGAGGTTTGTCAAAACTACCGCGCCCGCGTGATTCGTGTCACGCCTCTTGACGATTATTACTTACTGGAGACAAACCGGGGCCCCAAAGAATTGCACGTTTGGCCGCGTGTCGATGTGATGCGCTGGTCGTTTGCCTGGCGCGAACGACTGGCGCGTCAGGGGTTTCGCGAGGTCGAGCGTTTTATTCGCACGCGGGAATCCAAGCCATACGTACTCGTGGGCAAACAAGGAGTCACGATGACAGACCATCTGCGGAAGGTCGATTCCTATCCGTCTACTGTATACACGAGCTACCAGTGTGGCCGCGTCGTCGCCATGATGCATCAATCGCAGCAGGAAAGCAATTTGCTGGCGGGGATCGATTACTTGCAGCAAGAACAGATGAAGGCAGAAACCGAGTGGACCCGCGCCAAAGCGTTGGTCGAGTCATTCCGCTCCAAGTACAGGAGGGAGAAGGGGGAGAAGCGCTGGGTAGCTGGGCTGATGGATCCGCTGCTGCAGAGGATGGAACGCTCGACTATCATGCTGGGAAGCGACAGCATTGCCGCCGATTCTGTGGGCGTCTCTCACCGGGATCTCTTTCGTGACAACTGGGGACTGGTGAGTGGGAAGCTGCATCTGAGGGGGTTCTTTCGACCTGCTCTGTCCGTTCAGCAGCGAGATGTCGCAAGCTATTTGCGGGATGTCTACCTGAGGAATCAGGATTTGCAGCAGGTTGATTCGTTCCTCGATGGCTATGAGGAAGTAAAGCCTCTCAGCTATGGTGACTACACCCTGCTGCTTGCGTTCATGGCAAGACCTCGTGAAATCTGGAAAAGTGTGGAGTCTTATGTAAAACGCGTAGCGGTCAACGAGGATGTACCGATAACAGGGATTGAGCAGGCGCTTTTGAGCCAGCAATCCATCGATACTCTTTTGAGGCACATCGCCGATCGGGCCGAGCGACCAAGGAGTGAGGGAATCCATGAGCCGCTTTGAAGACATTTTTCCGTTGTTTCAGGAGTACGACATGTATGCCCAGAACATCGATGTCCTGAAGGAGCCAAACGTCTTCAAGGCGATCACTCCGTATGGCTCGTACGTCTGCAAGCGGACTTCGGCACCTGGTCAGCGTCTGCAGCACGTCAGCGATGTACTTCGCCAATTGAAGAAGAGAGGCTGGGACGGAGCAGTCCCGTTTTTACACACCAAATACGACGACCCGTTTGTCCAATTTCAAGATGCCACCTATTATCTGACTTCTTGGCAGCCCAACAGCGAACCGGGCGAAGACCAGCCATTGGCCTGGGCTACCCCTACCCTGGAGCGATTGGCTGAGCTGCACCATTTGACGCAAAACTATCGCTTTGACGATCCGAGACAAGTGGAGCCATTGATCGATTCCTTGCTCATCCGTTGGGGCTATTGGCAGAGGCAAATGGAAAAGGCGGCGCAAATTGCAAACGAGCGTCCGTACCAATCCCCGTTCGATCTGGTCTTTTTGGCGAATCGTGCATTCATCCAAGAGATGGCCAAGACGGCAAAGGACCTTTTGCAGGACTGGCGTGAACGGCATGAGACGCATGCTCATTTTCGTTTGTCCATGATCCACGGATCCCCCCATCCCGCACACGTCATCCTGGATCGCTTTGGAAAAGGCAAACTGCTGAATTTTGACCGTGCTACCTTTGATACGCCGATTCGAGATCTGACCTTGTTTTATCGGATGTATTTCCAGATGGCGGGAGATGAGGTCGGAGCTTCTCAGCTGTTCCATCACTACGCCTCCATCTTTCCGTTGCGACCAGAGGAAATCGAGCTTTTGGCTGCCTTCCTCTCTTATCCGGAGCGAATCATGAGGGATGTGGATATTTATTACAACGGCCGCAAAGAGTGGAGTGAGCTGTACGCGGTCAAACGGCTGGAAAAAGATATGGACCGCCTGATGCGACTGCATCGTTGGGTCCAACAGGCTTTTTAGCGAGCAGCGTCTCACCGCGTGGGGCGTTGTTTTTCTTTTTCTCAGCACCATTCCAGAGCAATAGCGACATATGCCAGGGCCAGAATTCCGAGAATGACGACATCAAAGGAGGTTGGGAGGATGATGGTGCGGATGAATTGAAAGGTAATGAGAGGAATGAGCACCTGTTTGAATCCATACTTGATTCGCAAATAGGTGGGATTGTACTTCCAACGGAAATTCATCAAAATCACCTCATTCCAGCATATGCGCCAAATGGTGGGACAGTGCTAGATTGGCAAAAGATGATAGCAGTAGTTCGGGACTTTATTTGTCCGGGATCAGGTTTGAATCGTCAGGCAAACGGGAACGTAAATGGTCAGGAACCAAAAGGACGCACACATAAAGGTGATCGACATGTTAGGGGAATCCTTGCTTTTCGTGCTGGGAGTATGCGCAGGTGCGTTCATTTTGGCACGCGTAAGTGGACTCTCTTCCGTAAAGCGCTGGTATCATGCTTCTGTTTTGCAAGGACTGGGTTTAATCACATGGGGGGCAGGGAAATTTGTGACACTGTTTCCCTCTCTGGAGCTGCAACAAGCTTTTCTGCCCTCCTTCGTGATGACGTATACGTTTTTTCTGTTGTCCATTCATGCGCTTCAGCACTCGACTTTGACCTATGAATCCTGGAAAACCACTTTTGATACAGTGGCTTTGATCATCACGAGCATGACGATGGTCATCCTGCATGAAATGGGTTACTGCAATTCCGAACCGGAGAATATTCCGTACATGCTGCCTCTGCTTGGCGGGATGTTTGTCGTCATTCCCGCTATTACGCTTCTCGCAGAAAGCGGGCAGGGGGAAGCTCCAAAAGCAGCAGAGAGGAGCAGAAGGGCGCTGGTGGCACTCGCCACGATCTTGTTTGCAGTCTGCTCGATTCTGCAACCGTTCGTTCCCCAGGCTGCAATTCTGGCGCTGGGCGTGATCTTCCTGGCTGTTTTGCTGCGGGCGCATTTCGGATGGGAGAATCAAGGGCTATTGCCTGCTGATCAGGCAGATTATCGCTATCTTTTTCAGAAGCTGACTTTTTGCAAAAGAGATGTCATCATGGTGCAAGTCATGCTGCTGCTGTGTGTGGCTCTGCTCATCGGCGCTCCCGACCTTCCTGCTTACGGGAGGATGGGGTTGTGGGTAGCGATCGCGTTTGGCTGCATCCGCGTGTATTTGACGATACGGGACAATCGTACGCAAATGAATCGGACGTATTTTTCTGCCGCAAGACTCGAACAAAAATACGAAGAGCAATTGGCTTTGACGAGAAAATCCAATGAACAACTGAGTCATGTGCTGGAGCTCAAGCAAAACTATGAGCACGTGCTGATTGCGAGCAATGAACAAAGCTTGCGGGAGGTAACCTATGAAACCTTGCAGCAAGTGATAGAAGAGCTGGTAGAAACGTGGTTCACAAAAATGGATTCCCTCGTCTATATGAGACTCTCACTGGAATCGCAAAATCAGACAGTCTACTATCAAACCGAGAGAGGCGAGAAAAACCGTCTTGATGTGCTGCATCAGGTGTCGGAGCAGATCGTCGCGAATGAAAAGCTGGATTCTGCACTGACCCCCAGGTACGTGAGTCTTGAGGCCTATACGAGTGCAGAGGACATCCAGCAAAAAGAGTTGGAACAATCTTTATTCCAATTGCTTCTGATCAACGTGAGGGGGCTTGCGCAGCGCTGCCTGCAGCAGCATCAAGCATTGGAGCTGCGGTTTATGGAATCGGAAATGGAGCTGGCCAGACAGATTCAATCCACGCTGGTGCCGAAAGAGCAGCTGACGCTGGAGAGATTGCGTGCGCGAGCCGTTTATGCACCTTTTACCTATGTTGGTGGGGATTATGTTGATTACATTCGTGTCGATGAACGGTATACTTGTTTTATTGTAGCGGATGTATCCGGTCACGGACTGCCTGCGAGTCTGCTGGCTTCGGGAATTCGCAGTGCGGTCAGAGCCGTGCTGCAAAAGAGCTGGTCGCCAGATGAAGTGCTGACGAGACTCAATCAGCTGCTGTACGACGACCTGTCCAAAACCAGATCCTTTGTAACGATGCTGGTCGCCCTGTATGATGCAGACGAGCATGCCCTGCTGCTGAGTCGCGCCGGTCATCCGAGGCCGATCTATATGTCGGCAACGCAAAAGATGGTTTTGCCTTGTGTCGGAGGGGTTGGTCTAGGGCTTTTGCCTGATAGCACGTACCCGCTCGAAAAAGTACCATTGTTAGAAGAGGGCTTTCTGCTTTTATATACAGATGGACTCATGGAGTCCGGAAGAAAAGAACTAGTTCGCGATACTCATTCATGGCTTCATGGCTTTTCCCTGTTGATGGACGAGCATGGGAATGTACTGGAGCATTTGATGGATGGGGTGGAATCGTACATATGGGAAGTGACTCGCCAAGGACGACAGACAGATGATTTGTCCGTCTTGATCCTGTATTTTCAATCCTATTCGGCACAGCCGTTTCCGGACATCGATGTGTCTACGGCACCGGCTGCCCGTTTATGATTGCCCTGCGAAAGGAGGATGACATGTGATTTTGTGTGAGGGTTGTCCTGACAATCCCGCTTGCGATAATTGCCTGATCGAGCTTCGATGTGGGGGGTCGGCTCAAAAGGTAATCCCTCCACGGCCAGTCCGGATCACGAACCTTTCTACATCGGAAGAATGCCAGGCCCAGCTTGTCACAGTCAGTCGGACAGCCATTGGCCTGTTCAGTTACGAGAAACCGCTGCACGGACGTATGGAGGTTGAGCTCGCCGGCGATTTTCGGATCATCGGGGACGGACTGCACGGGATCCATGGCGTTCCGTATTATGTGATCGATATTGAGAAAGTTTTGCGTCGGGATGAAGTGCTCGAACGTCTGCTGCTTGAAGAGTTTCACAACTGGCATATGAGCGGCGAGCTCGACCCGTCCGAACTTTTGGTGGATCTGAAAGAAAGAGATGATGAACGAGGGCGCCTGATCAGGCAGGAGCTGCAGAAGCTCTCCATCCTGCGGCAGATCGGGACCATTTTTCTGTATTTGTTTGATGAAGGCAATCTGAGGCCGCTGGGAACATCGCGAGCGGAACGCGACATTGAGAGGGAAATGTATCGCCTGATCACGGATGGCAGGAGCTCCCTGGATTCTTTTCGCGAGCAGCTCATTTCCGAAGACGGCCGAAAGCTGTTTGAAATGTACGCTTCTCCCTTGCCTGATCAAACGTTCGGGATCGCACTGATCGATGTGACGGAAGCGATTGCGGAAGAGAGGAAGCGTCAGCGAAGGGAATGGGAAATCTACAAGGATATTTTGGGAGTGGTTACCCATAACAAGCTGCTCCTGCTAAATGACGAGGAGCTGTTTTTTCTGCTCCGCAACGGTCACAAATCGTTTGCCATGGACGTGCGTGCTCCAAAGGATCTGGCACAGCTGCGGCGGGCGTGCAAGCGTGCCCTAGAGCCGCTCGGATTGTCCGACAAGCGCATCCTGCAATTTCTGGTCGCTGTCAATGAAGCGGCTTCGAACACCTTAAAGCATGGCGATGGCGGGACGATCACGGTGTACGTGTCGAACGAGCAGCACATGTGCAGAGCGGTCATTCATGATGAGGGCCAAGGCATCCTGCTGGAAGAGCTGCCGAGAGCGACTCTGCAGCAAGGGTATTCGACTCGTCATTCCCTCGGCGCAGGGTTTCATGTCATGCTGCAATATTGTGATCGGGTTTATCTGGGCAGCTCTCTCGCAGGGACCAAGCTCATCCTCGAATGCGAGGCCACTTCCTAGAGAATGTGCTGTCATTTACGAAAATGTTTGTACTCGTGTGAAAAAGGGTATCTAGTAATTGAGGGAGTACGGTGGGGACCTATACATCAATGAGAGGAGTTTATACATGGACTATCGGGCGACAGAAACAAATGGGCAAGCCACGCTATTTTTTGCCGGGGAACTGGATATGGCTGTGGGAGACCGGGTAGGGGAGTTGCTCCAGCAATATGGAGGACGCAACGAATCCGTTACTGTCGATTTCCAGGGCGTCTCTTTTGTTGACTCATCGGGGATAGGCAGCCTGTTTTTTACGACGAAAGAACTGCTGGCACTAGGCAAGCAAGTAGAAATTGTGAATGTGCGAGAAGAGATCTTGGATATCTTGAGTGTGCTCGGCTTTACGGAGGCTTTGGGAATCTCCGTGGGGAAAGCCGTTGAAACTGGGTTTGACGCGAAACCGACTGATTGTATATAATAACGTAGAAATGTCCATGATAATTCCATATGTAAGCAACGTGGAGTGGGAAGAGTAAGTCAGGAACCCTTGTCAGAGAGGAGAATCAATAGCTGCGAGATTCTCTAAGGTGACGAATGACTGAAGGTCGCCCAGGAGTTGTTCCGGTGAGACGTACGTTCAGCCGGAAACGGTTCGCAACCGTTATCGTGTTTGAGGGAATACGCATCGTCATCGACCGTGCGTGTTAACAAAGGTGGTACCGCGAAAATATCCTTTCGTCCTTTGGATGAAGGGTTTTTTTATTTTCTGGCGGCCTCAGCCGAAGATCTGCCTTCTGCAAGAGTGCTTCCAGCATGTTTTTTATTAAGGAGGAGTCACGCATGTCATCTCAACCAACACAAGACATCGACCAGCTGCTGCCGAAAAACTATGATCCAAAAGCGGCTGAAACCAAATGGTATCCCTATTGGATTCAAAAGCAATTTTTCAAAGCGGAGCGCGATCCGAACAAACGACCATTTACGATCGTGATTCCCCCGCCAAACGTAACAGGGAAGCTCCATCTGGGCCATGCGCTGGATACGACCCTGCAGGACATCATCACGCGGACTAAGCGGATGCAAGACTACAGCACGTTGTTCCTGCCGGGAATGGACCATGCAGGGATTGCGACGCAAGCGCGTGTTGAAGCAACACTGCGTGAGGAAGGCATCTCCCGTCATGACCTCGGCCGCGAAAAGTTCGTGGAAAAGGTGTGGGAGTGGAAGCACATTTACGCATCGCACATCCGTGAGCAGTGGGAAAAGCTGGGCCTGGCCCTCGATTATTCCCGCGAGCGCTTTACGATGGATGAGGGCCTGTCCCGCGCTGTTCGCGAAGTGTTTGTTCGCCTCTATGAAAAAGGGCTGATCTATCGCGGCAACCGTATCATCAACTGGGACCCTGCGGCTCGCACTGCACTTTCCGACATCGAAGTAATCTATAAGGAAGTAAAAGGTGCCCTGCACCATATGCGCTACCCGCTCTCTGATGGCTCTGGCTACATCGAGGTGGCGACGACCCGTCCGGAAACCATGCTGGGCGATACTGCGGTAGCGGTACACCCGGAGGACGAGCGCTACAAAAACCTGGTTGGCAAAACCGTCATTCTGCCAATCGTAGGACGCGAAATTCCGATCGTGGCGGACGATTATGTCGATCCTGAATTTGGTTCAGGTGCAGTGAAAATCACGCCAGCACACGACCCGAACGACTTTGAACTGGGACTTCGACACAACCTGCCGCAAATCGTGGTCATGGATGAGACGGGTACGATGAATGAGCAGGCAGGCATTTACAAAGGCATGGATCGTTTCGCTTGCCGCAAGCAGATCATCAAAGACCTGAGCGAGCAAGGTGTCATGTTCAAGGTCGAGGAGCACATTCACCAAGTGGGACACAGCGAGCGCAGCGATGCTGTCGTAGAGCCTTACCTGTCCACACAATGGTTCGTAAAAATGCAGCCGCTGGCAGATGAAGCCCTCGCAAATGCAGCGAGCGAAGAGAGCGTGAAGTTTGTACCGGAGCGCTTTAAAAACAACTATCTGCGCTGGATCGAGAATATCCGCGACTGGTGCATTTCCCGTCAGCTGTGGTGGGGACACCGCATTCCTGCATGGTATTGCGCCGATTGCGGCGAGACGATCGTATCCCGCGAAGATGTGACGGAGTGCCCGAGCTGCCACAGCCACAAGCTGGAGCAGGACAACGACGTGCTCGATACATGGTTCTCTTCCGGTCTGTGGCCGTTTTCCACGCTGGGCTGGCCGGATGACAGCGAAGACATGAAGTACTTCTATCCGACGAATGTACTCGTAACAGGCTACGATATCATCTTCTTCTGGGTAGCCCGCATGATTTTCAGCGGGATGGAATTCACCGGGAAAAATCCGTTTGAAACGGTACTGATTCACGGCATCATTCGCGACTCCGAAGGGCGCAAGATGTCCAAGTCGCTCGGCAACGGTGTCGATCCGATGGAAGTCATTGAAAAATACGGGGCAGATGCCTTGCGCTATACGCTGGCAACAGGCAACTCTCCAGGGAATGACCAACGTTTCTATTGGGAGAAGGTTGAGGCAAACCGTAACTTTGCCAACAAGATCTGGAACGCATCTCGCTTTGCTTTGATGAATCTGGAAGGCTTCCGCTACGAAGATATCGACCTCGGCGGTGAACTCACCACGCCAGACAAGTGGATATTATCCCGCCTGCAAGCGACGATCGCGGATGCGACCCGCCTGACGGATGCATTTGAATTCGGGGAAGTTGGCCGTGTGCTCTACAACTTCATCTGGGACGATTTGTGCGACTGGTACATCGAAATGGCGAAGCTGCCGCTCTACGGAACCGATGAGGCAGCGAAAAAGACTACGCAATCCGTCCTGGTCACCGTGCTCGATCAGACATTGCGCCTGCTGCACCCATTCATGCCATTCATCACTGAAGAAATTTGGCAGGCTCTGCCGCACCAGGGCGAAAGCATCACGGTAGCTGCCTGGCCGACTGTGAAGGAAGAGTGGATTTTTGCCGATGCCGAAGCGGAGATGAATCTCTTGATGGAGGTCATCCGCAGCGTTCGCAACATCCGTGCAGAAGTGAATGTACCGATGTCCAAGAAAATCGAGCTGTTGATCAAGCCGAGCGATGCGATTTCCGCCGAGCGCCTGACACGCGGTCAAGACTACATCACTCGATTCTGCAATCCGGAGCGTCTGGAAATCAGCGAGCAGCTGGCGACACCGGATAAAGCGATGTCGGCCATCATCACGGGAGCTGAGATGTTCTTGCCGCTGGCTGGCCTGATCGATCTGGATCAGGAAATCAAGCGTCTGGATAAAGAACTGGCCACCCTGCACAGCGAAGTAGAGCGCATCGAAAAGAAATTGAACAATGCAGGCTTTATGGCGAAAGCTCCAGAAAAAGTCGTAGCAGAAGAAAGAGCCAAAATGGCGGACTACATGGAAAAGCGGGATAAAGTGATCGCTCGACTTGCTGAATTGAAGAGCGAATGATCCGCCCCATCAGCGCATATTTTTGAGAATGGAGCATGGTAGCATGCATGCAGAAGAACAATTTACCCAATACAAGCAAGCGCTTGACTGGCTGCATGGACTTCTCCGCTTCGGTCAACGGCCGGGGCTGGAGAGGATGCAGTGGGTACTTGAGGAACTAGGAAATCCGGAGCGGCAAGTGCCTTTTATCCATGTGGCTGGGACCAACGGAAAGGGCTCTACCTGCGCGTTTTTGACGCAGATGCTCATGGAAGCAGGGTATAGTGTAGGCACATTTACCTCTCCATACCTGCTCGATTTCCGGGAGCGCATCCGGTACAACGGCAGCATGATTCCTGAGGAAGACCTGCTGCAGCTCGCGAATGAAGTGCGAGTGCTCGTAGAACGGTGTGAAAAAGAAACAGAATTCGGTTCCCCGACCGAGTTTGAAGTCATTACGCTCATCGCCATTCTATACTTCACGAGAGTGGCGCGGCCGGCTGTCGTCGTTTGGGAAACGGGCTTGGGAGGGCGCCTGGATTCTACCAACGTCGTCGTTCCCCTCGTCTCTGTCATTACGAACATTGGTCTGGATCATATGAATGTGCTGGGAGACAGCCTCGTCGATATTGCCAAGGAAAAAGCGGGGATCATCAAGCCAGGAGTGCCGGTTGTGACAGCTGAACGCCGTCCAGAGGTGCTTGCCGTTTTTCAAGAAAAAGCCAATGAAACGAGAAGCACGCTGTATCATAGCGGTACTCACTTTTCCGGGGACCAAGTGGAGGAGCAGCTGGGGGAACAGCAGTTTATCTACCGCAGCATACTCCGCCGCCACGAAGGAAGCTACCGCTTGACCATGAACGGGATTCATCAAACGGACAATGCATCCCTTGCACTTATGACCTTGGATGTCCTGCGAAATTACTTTGCCTTCATGCTGGAGGAAGAAGAAATGTTTCGCGGTTTGCAACAAACGCGTTGGCCTGGTCGTCTAGAGATAGTCTCCCCAAGACCTTTGGTCATCTTGGATGGAGCACACAACCAGGAAGGAATGGAGGCGCTCGCAAGCAGCCTGGATCGGCTGATGCCTGAGGGTGCCCGTTTGCATCTGCTGTTTTCCGGCTTGGCGGATAAGCCGCTCTCCAAAATGGCGGAATCGCTGAAGCCGTTACAGTCGCGGATGGACTCTCTGCATCTGGCAACGTTTGACTTTCCCCGTGCAGCTGAAGCAAAAGCCTTGGAAGAGGCGTTTTACGAAGGCGGATGGGAAGAGGGTAAACTGGAGACCGTCCCTGACTGGCGAGCATTTCTCCTTTCTTGGATGCGTGAGAAGCAATCGGCGAAGGCGGATGACTGGCTAGTCGTCTGTGGATCGCTCTACTTCATCGCCCAAGTGCGCGCATTCTTTCCAACTACAGTAGAAGAGGCAGGTGAATAGGGTGGATCAGGCACGGCACGTACATTTTGTGGGCATTGGCGGATATGGCATGAGTGCCATTGCCCGCGTCTTGATCGACCTTGGATACAAGGTAACCGGTTCCGATGTCGCCATGAACGATTTGGCGAGGAAGCTGGAAGCAAGAGGGGCGGTCATTCAGTTAGGCCATGCTGCCAGCCATGTGGATGGAGCAGACATCATTGTTTACTCCACCAGCATTCCAAAGGATAATCCCGAGGTAATCGCAGCCGAGGAAAAAGGAATTCCTGTGATGCATCGTTCCCAGATGCTCGCCCGTATTCTGAATGAACGGACAGGGGTAGCAGTTGCGGGTGCACACGGAAAAACAACGACGACATCCATGATTTCTCATGTTCTGGAGGAATGTGGAGTCGACCCGACCTTTATCATTGGCGGTGAGCTGATGAATGCCGGTACCAATGCGAAGGCAGGAAGCAGCGATTACGTGATTGCCGAAGCGGATGAGAGCGATGGCTCTTTCCTCGAATACCGTCCGATGTACGAAATCGTGACAAGTATTGAGCCGGATCACCTGGAGCATTTTGATGGTGATTTCAATAATTTGAAGCAAGCATACGTAAAATTCCTGAGTCATCTGAAGCCAGGCGGCAAAGCAGTCCTGTGCATCGATGATCTGCATGTGCGTGAAGTGCTTCCGACAGTCACGGAGCAAGTCGTTACCTATGCGATTGAAGAGCCTTTTACACAATCGGCGAATTTCAAGGCGCTTTCTATCGAGTGTGGAGATCGTCGCAGCCATTGTCAGGTTTACCGCAATGAAGAATGCTTAGGGGAGCTGGCACTGACGGTTCCCGGCAAGCACAATATCGCCAATGCACTGGCGGCCATCATTGTGTGTCTGGACGCAGGCTTGTCATTTGAACAGATTGCATCTGCACTGACCACCTTCAGAGGCGCCAAGAGACGTTTTCAAATCATCGGGGAAGTAAAGGATATCCTCGTGGTTGACGATTACGCGCATCATCCGACGGAAATTGTGGCCACCCTCAAAGGGGCAAAGGCTTCCGGGCGGCGTGTTATCGCAGTCTTTCAACCGCAGCGCTATACACGCACATTCTTCCTGATGGATGAATTTAGCCGCGCGTTTTCCGATGCGGATGAAGTGATCATTACGGATATTTACTCACCGGCTGGGGAAGCCAAGATCGAAGGCGTGTCATCAGAGGTGCTGGTGCAAAAGATCCGCGAGAACAGCCATGGAGGGGCACGATACATCCCGACCAAGGAAGAGTTGCAGGATCAATTGTACAAGGAATTGCAGGCGGGTGACCTCGTTTTGACGATGGGAGCGGGCGACATTTGGAAGTCCGCCTTCTGGCTGGCGGAAAGACTCGGCAAATAACGAATAGCACTTCGTTTGAAAAGGGCTTGAACCATTTAGCGTTCAAGCCTTTTTTGCGTCCTGGAAAGGGCTGGGGGCATTTTGCCGAGGACGAGTTTCAAATATTAGTACCAGATACTAATAGTTAGTGATATAATCAAGTCATAAATCAGGAAGAGGTGATGGATCTTGACCATGCATTCTAGCGCACGAATAACCGCAATCGGTACGTATGTGCCAGAGCGTGTACTGACCAACGCAGATTTGGAAAAACTGGTGGATACCTCGGATGAGTGGATTTTGCAACGAACAGGCATCCACGAAAGACGGATTGCCAAGGAAAATGAATTTACCAGCCATCTGTCTATCGCGGCTGTGGAAAATATGCTTCAGACCTATCAAAAATCCCTTCACGATGTCGATATGGTGTTAGTCGCGACGTCGACCCCTGACTATCCGTTTCCGAGCGTGGCCAGTCAGATCCAAGCCCATTTCGGCATCGAGCAGGCCGGAGCGCTCGATTTGCAAGCGACGTGCGCCGGTTTTACGTACGCCTTGCACATGGCAAATGCTCTGATCAGCTCGGGACTGCATCGAAAGGTACTCTTGGTAGCTGCAGAAACGTTGTCAAAGGTCACGGATTACACGGATCGGACGACATGCATCCTGTTTGGGGATGGTGCTGGAGCTGTTCTGGTTGAGCAAGACGACGCCCATCCAAGCTTTCGTGCTGCTTATTTGGGCGCCAAGGGGGAAGGAGGCATTCACGTGTATCGGTCGGGCTTGTCCACTCAGATGACAGGTCGCGAGCTTGCCGGCGACGGATGCATTGTTCAAAACGGCAGAGAAGTGTACAAATGGGTAGCCACTACGGTCCCCAAAGGAATGCAGGAAGTGGTCAAACAGGCGAATGCGAGTCTGGAGGAGGTCGATTGGTTCATTCCGCACAGTGCGAATTTGCGCATGATTGAATCCGTTTGTGAAAAAAGCGGCTTCCCCATCGAGAAGACACTCTACAGTCTCGAGTATTACGGCAATACGTCTGCCGCGACCATCCCGCTCGCACTCGCGAAAGGAATCCGAGATGGGGCGGTAAAAGAAGGAGACACACTGCTCCTGTACGGCTTTGGGGGTGGACTCGTCCACGCTGGACTGCTTCTGACCTGGAATCCATCCTAAAGATCTTGAAAATCAATTCACTCATGCCGTTCCCGGGCTACGACCTGTCGCCCCGGGACGGCTTTTTTTGTACGAACAGACCAAGGTACGATAAGCGCACGAGGACAGCTGCAATCCTAAGTGGGGAGGGACTGAAAGTGGCCATTGCATGGATCCTAATCCTTCTTTGTGTGATCGTATCGTGGTCGGATGTCGGAAAAAGACGGATTCCCAACCGCGCTCTCCTGGCGGGGCTGCTCGTTATTGCGGGGAGTGCAATCGAGAGCTGGACCATGGAAGAATGGATGGCTCACCTCTCATTCGGGGTGGCGATCATACTCGCCTTTGGCTGTGTTGCCTGGCTTTGGCCCGATCACCTCGGAATGGGGGATGCCAAGCTGCTTGGCGTGCTTGGCTTTACTTTAGGCCTGCGCCCATTCGTATGGGTATTGACAGCCGCTTGCTTCCTCATCCTGCTTTTCTCCCTATGGTTGCTGACGCTCAAACGGATGAATGGAAAGTCCTCTCTGCCTTTTGCCCCGTTTGCGACCCTCGGGCTGATCTGCTATCAAATTTCTGTTTGGTTGAGTGCGAGCTGATAGAATCGCTAGCTTTAGTCATAACCTGTCCGAGGGCAACGTAAGCTGTTACAAAGAGCCTGTTACTGGGGGGCATGGATGTGAGCGGTGAAAAAAGAAGCAATGTCACGGTCAAAATGAATGGCAGGTTTTGGGACGGGAAGCAGGAAAGTACAATTGGAGCAGATGCGGGGAAGGACACGAAGGGAGCAGCAAAGAAGAGGTCGATCCCGTTTCCTTCCCAGCCGCTTGCCAAACAGGGCAATGAAGCCTGGGATCGAATGATTGAGCTGCGCGACAAGGCTGAGCAGCAGACGGTCAAAGAGCAGGATGACACCAGAGCAGACGCGGAGCCTGTTCAAGTGGATGTGGAGGAGAGTGTGTTTAGCAAAACGCCGGCAACCAGACTGTTTTCTGGGCTGCCGAAAGGGCCCTTCGTGCGTACGGTCGTCTCTACCGGGGGAGCGATTGCCATCGGCCTATTATTCGGCTTTCTGGTTTTGACCGTTTTTTCAGAAAAGGAATTGTCTAATTCGTATCGCAATGTCTTGGGCGATACGGTCGAGACGCTGACGGCGCAAAATACGTCTGGGGGAGGGCAGACCGCGATTGTTGGACCCGTTTTGCCAGGGATCAATCAGCCTGCAGCAGATGCTTCCTCGACGCAGGCAGCTGGGACGCAGGCAGATGCCAATGTATTGCTGCCTGAATGGAAAATGTTCGTAGCTCAAGCCGGCGTTTTCAACCCTGATACGGCTGCCGAAGCAGCAACGGCGCCTCTCGACAAGCTCAGTCTTCCGCATTTTCTGTACAAGGACAGCGCCAAACAATATATGTTCGCTGCTGCGGCGCCGACGCGGGACGCGGTGCTCGGTTTTGCAGCCAGCTTGAAGAACAAGGGCGTCGAAGTCTATGTCAAAGAGTTTACTTTGCCTGCTTACCAAGGGAAGGTCGCGGTGACGACAGCCGCATCTTCTGGGGCGCAGCCGAATTTGCAGCAGTTTTTTGAGAATGGCCAGAAGCTGGCACAAACGTTAAGCGATCATTCTGGGAAAGTCATTACCAATGCACAGCCGGTTCTGCCTCAGGAAGAAGCGGCAGCCATGAAGGAGCAGCATCGCCAATTTCTGGAGCAAAGCCGTCTCGTTTCGTCACAGTCAGGAGGTTCCCCGTATATCAGCGGCATGGTAGCGGGGATCAATCAGGCCATGGACGCCCGTGACA
Organism: Brevibacillus choshinensis; assembly: GCF_016811915.1. Classification (NCBI taxonomy): domain Bacteria; kingdom Bacillati; phylum Bacillota; class Bacilli; order Caryophanales; family Paenibacillaceae; genus Brevibacillus; species Brevibacillus choshinensis. The sequence goes on from NZ_CP069127.1 coordinate 1,926,825, forward strand.
AGATGGCTGAGGCGAATGCAGGGAAGAAGTCGCAGAGTGCCGAATCGTACGCGTGGCAAGTGCAAGCGGGCATTTTGGGATTCCTGGAGAACTATGCGGCATGGATCCAGCAAGCTCAAAAAACCGAATAATCAGCAGATAGAGACTTCCGTCAAGGTTTTCTTGCAGGAAGTCTTTTCTTTCTTTACAGTAACTACCATGAGCATTCAGGGATTGTTTCGTACCCTCCCATTTGCTACACTTATTGATGGCAAAAAGAGAATCCCTCGTAAACAGGGAGTGGGAAGGTTCATGGGGAAAGAAACGCTTATACTTTTGCTTCTTTTGATTTGCGGACTATTGTGTGGCAGCATTATCGGGGAGATTTTGGGTCCCTGGGTCCCTTTTCTCACAAAGAGCAAAGTGATAACATGGTCACCTGCGGCAGATTTAGAAATTTTGAAGTACGACCTGAACTTTCAGGTAAAACTAAATCTAGCCAGTGTAGGAGGGCTTGCTCTCGCTTTTTGGATACATCGACGAATGAAGTAGGTTGAAAAATGATGAAAACACAAACACCTCTTGTTCTTGCCTCATCATCACCGCGCAGACGAGAATTGCTGCAAACCCTAGGCATTCCGTTTACGGTGCAGACTAGCGATGTGGACGAGACGACTGCGCCCGGCCTCTCTCCCAAAGAAATCGTGGAAGAATTGGCTGTGCGCAAGGCTCAGGCAGTCGCCTCCACTTTAGCGGATGGAGTCGTTCTGGGCTCGGATACGATTGTTGTCTTGGAAGATAGCATTCTGGGCAAACCAGTGGATGACGCAGATGCGTTTCGCACACTGTCCATGCTGCAAGGGCGCGAGCACACCGTATACAGCGGAGTCGCGCTGATCGATGCATCCAATGGACGGGTGGAAGTTTCGCACAGTCTCACGAAAGTCCGGATTCGTCCTCTCACCCAATCGGAAATTGAATCTTACATCGCAACCCGAGAGCCGATGGATAAAGCTGGATCGTACGCCATCCAAGGGCTTGGTGCGACAATCGTGGAAGGTATCACCGGTGATTATTTTACCGTGGTAGGACTTCCGCTGCGTCTATTGGCAAGTATGCTTTCCCGCTTTGGAATCACGGTCTTGTAAGGCTTTGGTGTTTGGTTTCAAGCGGCAACGGCAGTACTTCATCTGTTCGTCCTCGATGCCAGCCGTTACCGATCAATGCGAATGGCTGGAGGTCGGTTTATTTTGGCAACAAATACCTGTAACAAAAACGCGATGAAAAACGTCCCTTACTATGACCGTCCACGCGAAAGACTGCTCCGCGATGGAGCGGTCCATCTGTCTGACACGGAGCTGCTAGCCATTTTACTGCGGACAGGCACGGAAAAGGAGACGGCATATGAACTAGCTCAGCGCTTGTTGTCCAGGTTTGAAGACCTGAGGGGATTGGCGCAAGCCTCTCATGCTGAGTTAATCGAACAAAAGGGAATCGGTCAGGTCAAGGCGATTGAATTGCACGCCGCGTTTGAGCTGGGAAGACGGCTCACTGGTGTTCCGCGGCAGAATCGTGCATCCATTCGATTGCCTCGTGATGTGGCTGATTTGATGATACCTGAGTTGGCTCATTTGACGCAGGAACACTTTGTCTGCCTCTTCCTCAATACCAAGAATCATGTGATTGGCAAGCAGACTATTTTTGTAGGCAGTTTGGACTCCTCGATCGTGCATCCTAGAGAAGTGTTCAAGGAAGCGATTCGTCGAAGTAGCGCGTCGGTAATTTGCCTACATAATCATCCGAGCGGAGACCCAACTCCCAGCCGGGAAGACATTGCGATTACGCATACGCTGAAGGAAGCGGGCGAGCTGGTGGGGATTTCCCTTTTGGATCATGTAATCATTGGGGATGGAAAGTACGTCAGCCTAAAAGAGCAGGGGTATTTCTGAACAACAAATTGGCTTGCGACTGTAACTATTGGAAGGAGTTTTTTTATGTTTGGTGGATTCACACGTGACTTGGGGATTGACCTCGGCACTGCCAATACACTTGTCTTTGTGAAGGGAAAGGGAATCGTTGTAAGAGAGCCGTCTGTAGTGGCGATCCGTACGAACAACAATTCCATCGAAGCAGTGGGGAATGCGGCGAAAAGCATGATCGGCCGCACGCCAGGTAATATCGTTGCAGTACGTCCTATGAAGGATGGGGTAATCGCTGACTTCGATACGACAGCCACGATGATGCGTTACTTTATTAATCAGGCTCAAAAAAATCAAGGGTTGTTCAGCCGCCGTCCGAACGTGATGGTCTGTGTCCCATCGGGCATTACTGCTGTGGAAAAGCGCGCTGTAGAAGACGCTACCAAACAGGCTGGTGCGAAAGAAGCTCACACCATCGAGGAGCCATTTGCGGCAGCGATCGGTGCTGACCTTCCTGTATGGGAACCGACCGGCAGCATGGTTGTCGATATCGGGGGAGGTACGACAGAGGTAGCCATCATCTCTTTGGGTGGTATCGTGACATCCCGTTCCATCCGCGTTGCCGGCGATGAGATGGACGAAGCTATCATTCAATACATCAAGCGCAGATACAATCTGATGATCGGGGAGCGCACGGCAGAGACATTGAAGCTGGAAATCGGGTCTGCCATTGCTCCGGATGAGCCGGAGAATGTAGAGATCCGTGGTCGTGACCTGGTGACAGGACTGCCGAAAACATTGTCGGTAAGCAGCTCGGAAATCGCAGAGGCTCTGGCAGAAACGGTATCTGCCATTGTGGAAGCAGTGAAGGTTACATTGGAGAAAAGTCCGCCGGAATTGGCAGCAGACATTATGGATCGGGGCATTGTACTGACTGGCGGCGGGGCGCTCCTGCGAAATCTGGATCGCTTGCTCGCGAAGGAAACAGGCATGCCTGTACACGTCGCAGAAAATGCACTGGACTGCGTAGCGATCGGAACAGGACGTGCATTGGAGAACATTCACTTGTTCAAATCAAAGCACGGCATCACCTCTTCCCGACAAAAACGGGGCAAATAAACGGAGGGTAGGGCATGTCGTTTTTTGGGAACAAGCGGCTAATCATTGTACTCGTTGGCCTGGTTTTGCTCATTTCCGTTGTGGGTTACACATCCCGCGAGCGTGCGGTGCTGACCTGGCCAGAGATGTTTTTCAAGGATACTTTCAGCGTGGTGCAGGGCTTTTTTTATCGCCCTGCCCAGGCTGTTTCTGGCTTTTTTCAGGATGTAGACGATGCGTACAACGTCTATCAGGAAAACAAAGCATTAAAGGCCGGGCTGGATCAATACGCCCGTTTGACAGCAGAGCTGCATGATTTGAAAGCGGAAAACACCCGTTTGCGCGAGGCGTTGAAGGCTACTGATTCGATGAAATCCTACCAATTGCGTTTTGCGGAAGTCGTGGCGCGCAATCCGGATACGTGGAACAACGTGATCACGATCGACAAGGGCTTGAAGCACGGAATCAAGAAGGATATGGCAGTCATCACTTCCAAAGGCTTGATCGGTCGCGTGCAGAGCGTGGCCAACTTCTCATCCACCGTGGAGCTATTGACCAGCTATGAGCGCCGCGACCATATTTCGGCCGTGGTTCAGACGACGCAGGTCGTAAATGGTCAGACGACCGTACATCCTGTGAGCGGTGTCGTCGAGGAGTATGATCCACAGGAGCGTTTGCTCATCATGCGGAAAATTCCTTGGGGACAGAAAATTGAAGCAAAGCAGCAAGTCATTACATCGGGGTTAGGCGGGGTTGTCCCACGCAATCTGCCTATTGGGTATATTGTGCGGGTAGAGCCGGATGACTACGGCTTGACGCAAACGGCTTACATCCAACCGAGCGCAGACTTCTCCCAACTAAATGAAGTCATGATCGTGGAAAGAAACTTTACCATTTCCCCGAATGGTGAGCTGATTCCTCAGCAACCGACAGGTCAAACAACCACACCATCAAATAGTGGCAAGGCTACTCAGTCGTCCGGGACCCAATCGGTAACCGGGACAGCTGGGGGTGGCCAATAATGCAGCGTTTTCTCTTGACGCTTACGGTGCTGGTCCTGTTCGTAATGGAAGGAACAGTGGTCCAGGTGATTGCAACCGCAACATGGGGTCTGTCATGGATGACAGTACCCCGATTTGCGCTGGTATGTTGTATTCTCATCTCGATGTTTTTGGGCAGGCGAGAGGGACTGTACTACGGACTCGCATTCGGTTTTTTGCAAGATGTACTCTACGGTCAGGTCATTGGCATTTACAGTGTGTCGATGATGGTTGCCAGCTATTTTGCAGGGCTGATTGTTCTCCTGTTCCAACGCGGGTTTGGAATGGTGTTTGTGACGAGCGCCCTCATTCTTTTCGGGCATGAGTGGCTGCTGTACAGTATGTTTCGGTTGTTTTCCGTTGCGCCGTACGATGTACAGTGGATACTTACCCGGCAAATTTTGCCCAGCGTCATTCTCAACGTCATTTTCGCCCTGCTGATCTATGTTCCCATCCAGAGAATGTGCAACAAGATTCAGGATAAAAAGCGAGATATGAGCGCGGAATAGGACCGTGAAGGAGGGGGAGAACTCGTGGAGGAAACAAAAGAACCGAAGTCGCATATACCCATACGGCTTAACATCTTGTTCCTGATCGTGTTCCTGTTTTTTGCCGCTATCATTATGCGTCTCGCCTTCGTGCAGCTGGTAGAAGGAGAGCAGTACCGGCATGAGCTCGAGAAATTCAGCATCCGTGAGCTGCCGATTTCTGCTCCGCGGGGAAGAATCCTCGATAAAAATGGAGCAGTGCTCGTTTCCAACAAACCCGTTTACACTGTGCAGTATGTAGAAGAGCAAGGACAGGATATTGATGAAGAAAAAGTAGCGGACCGACTGGCAAAGATCCTCATTCCCGACGACGGGAAGATGGGCACGGACAAGGAGCTGCTGAAAAAGACAATCGAGCTGCGATCGACGCTTCCTGTTGCATTTGATTCCAAAAAGACCAATGAGCTGAAGGCGTTAATATCGCCCAAGCTGCAATTGGTCCCGAAGCAGGAGCAGGTAGACTCGATGTCCGATTACAATCTGGTCAAGACAGCCCTTTACGTAGGCTTGCGCGTCCGATCGCCTTTTGATGAAAAGGAACGTGAATCCGTCATTGGGAAGCTGAAAGCGAGCACCAAGACGTCTGGCAACGCTACGGCACTGGATGGACTATCCGACCTGGAGCTGCTGAAAACAGCGATCAATGCAAACGTTCAATTCCCGCTTACCTTGGAAAAGGAAGATCGGGATGATCTGATCAAAGAGGTGAAGGCACAGATCCGCCTTCTGCCGACTCCATCTGAGCTGTCGGACAAATCGGATATGGATCTGCTGCGCTATGCTTCGCTATTTGAATTGGATGTTCCCCTGCCTTTGACTGACCAGCAGCGCCAGTTTCAATGGCACAAGCTGTCACTCTTGCAGGAGATGCGGTCTCCGCAAATGGCGAGTTACATTCCACGCCGAGTAAAGGTGAATATTACGCAGCAAGAGATGTTCCAGATTGAAGAGCGCCGGACAGAGCTGCCGGGTATCAGCGTAGAATTGGAGCCTGTGCGACAAATCATGCCTGATCCGGATGGCTCCGCATTCGGTACCCATTTCCTCGGCTACATCAACGCGATCAGGCCGGAGAGCCTGAAGGAATACGAAGCGCAGGGCTACAACGCGATCGACCGCGTAGGGGTAACCGGACTGGAGGCTTATTACGAGCGGTATTTGCGAGGAAAAGACGGCATCATGGATGTCCATGTCAACAAAAACTCCGAAACCGTAGAAAAGACGATGCGCCAAGCGCCGGAGCCTGGAAACGATCTCGTCCTCTCGATGGATTGGCGCTTCCAGAGCAAGGTAGAAGCGATCTTGAAGGAAGAGGTAGAGGCGTACAAGAAGCGTCCGACCACGCCTAAAGAGTTTAAAGATGCACACGTGCTGGCGATGAACCCGAATACGGGAGAAGTGCTGGCGATGGCGAGCTATCCGGACTACAACCTGAACCTCTACTATGACCGCAAGGAATTTAACAAGGTGTATTCCTCGCTGATTTTGCCGAATGAATCCAATCGCTTCATCTATACGCCGTATCCGCCGGCTTCGACTTACAAGCCGTTATCCGTCATGATCGCTCTGCAGGAGGGGTTGACGAATCCGAATGAGACGATCTATGACCGCGGTGGGCTTGAAGTGGGGACTTCGTACAAACGGAACTGGAAAGCAGGAGGTCACGGGCCGGTAAACGCACGTCGCGCCCTGCAAGTATCCAATAACACGTACATGTACGAAATGGCGATCCGCCTGGCGAAAAAAGGCACGCATGGGTGGGAAAAGCAGTTTTCCGTGCTTGATTTCTACAATGCGCAGTTTGGACTCGGCGTAAAAACCGGAATTGATCTGCCTGGGGAAAAGACTGGCTGGGAAAATCCGAATCTCTACTATGGTAACCTTGCTGATGCGATGATCGGGCAGTACGACCTGTTCACTCCAATGCAGATCGGGCAGTACGTCTCGACGATTGCCAATGGAGGCTACCGGATTCGCCCGCATCTCGTCAAAGAAATTCGCCGTGGAACGACTGATCCGAAAAATCCAGGCCAGACATTGACGATTATTGAGCCGCAAGTTTTGAATCGGGTAAACATCGATCCGAAATACATCCAGGTCGTAAGAGAAGGGATGTTCTTGGTTACCCAGCCTGGGGGTACCGTCTCCCGCGCATTCAACGGCTTGCCGTATAAAGTGGCAGCCAAATCTGGTACGGCTCAGACCGGTCGCCGCGCAGAGAACGCGCTGGTCGTTGGATTTGCACCGTATGAGAATCCGCAAATCGTATTCGTCGTTGTAGCGCCGAACAGTTTGCGGGACGGAACCTCCAGTTCGGATGCCACCGGTCCGATCTCGAGACGTTTGCTGGAAGCGTATGACGAATTGAATCCAGGTGTCCTGCATCCAGCGTCTGTTTCTTCATCCACACCTAAGTAATCATGGTTTAACGGCGTTATGTGACCCGTTTCGGCAATTTTTTCAAGCAGAGCAGGAAAAAAGTTTCTGTGTGGCGAATGGTATCGGTCGAGGTGAAACAGGTGACGACTGTGAAAAGCAAGGTCACAATCAAAGGAACAAAAGAGGGGCTCGTCTTCTTCATGGATGATACCTGTTCCTTCGACGAACTGCTGGCCGATGTGCGTGAAAAAATAGAGCATAGCCATCAACAGATTTTGTCGGGGCCGCTGATTCGGGTATCGATTAAATTGGGAAAACGTTACTGCTCACCCGAGCAACAGGAGCAGTTGACTCAAATTATCCGGCAAAAGGGGAATCTGGTTATTCATACCGTTGAGGCGGATGTGATTACCCGTGAGGAAGCTTTTGCTGAACGCCTAAAGAGCCATTTTTCCGTCGTTGTGAACACGGTGCGCTCCGGACAAGTACTAGAGTACGATGGAGACTTGCTCCTTTTGGGGGATGTAAACCCGGGAGGAATCGTTCGCAGCACGGGTAATATCTACGTTTTGGGACACCTGCGAGGCTATGTTCATGCAGGTATTTCCGGAGATAGTCAGGTCATTATTGCCGCTGCCGTCATGAGTCCTACCCAGCTGCGGATTGCAGACGTGATCAGCAAGCCGGGGGAAGAATGGACCAATCATTCAGGTGGAACAGAGTTTGCCTACCTGGATGAAGGGACGATGCTGGTAGCCAAAATGAACTACTTGTCGCGGATTCGACCGGAACTGGGAGACAAGAAGGCTTAGGGTGGATTGAAGAGGAGGAACGGACGTGGGGATTGGAATTGTCGTAACTTCTGGTAAAGGCGGCGTGGGTAAGACGACCACTTCCGCGAATTTAGGAACGGCTCTTGCGCTATTAGGCCAAAAGGTGTGCATGGTAGACACTGACATCGGACTACGCAATCTTGATGTGGTCATGGGGCTGGAGAACCGGATCATTTATGATCTGGTCGATGTAGCTGAAGGTGCCTGCCGTCTGCCGCAAGCGCTAATCAAGGACAAGCGCTTTGAAAATCTGTCGCTGTTGCCGGCTGCCCAGACAAAGGACAAGTCTGCGGTGACCCCTGAGCAAATGGATGAGATCATCACGCAACTGAAGCGGGAATTTGATTACGTCATCATTGACTGCCCGGCGGGGATCGAGCAAGGCTTCCGGAACGCAGTGGCAGGGGCCGATCAGGCTATCGTCGTTACGACACCTGAAAAAGCAGCGGTCCGTGACGCGGACAGAATCATCGGACTTTTGGAGCGCGAAAAGGTGGGAATGCCCAAGCTGGTCATCAACCGCGTGCGCTCGCATATGGTGAAAAATGGTGATATGCTGGATGTCGAGGACATTCTGGATCTGCTTGCCATTGACCTGATTGGTGTTGTGCCTGATGATGATCATGTGATCAAATCAGCGAATCTAGGGGAGCCAGCCGTGATGAATCACGAGTCCCGCGCTTCCATTGCGTATCGCAATATTGCCCGTAGACTACTGGGCGAAGCAGTTCCCCTGCAGCCATTGGAAGAAAAGGCAGGGATGTTCCAAAAAATGCGCAAGTTTTTTGGCTTGAAATAGGTTAGGCATGGCTCCCGTCTGCAAAGGTGGGAGCCACGTTTTCTAGGAGGACGAGCATGGACCTGGAAAAACGACATTTGAAAACTGTCGACTGGACCATCATCATGATTCTGGTAGGTCTGGGGATATTCAGCTATCTGGGCATCTCCGGCTCTGCCGCAGGCGCGGATAAGGCACATCAGCAGGTCGTCTGGTATATCGTAGGGTTCATCGTGCTAGGCGGGACGCTGCTGTTTGATTATCGCCTGTTTTACAACATGTCGTATGTTTTGTATGTGATTGGTCTGATCCTGTTGATTGGGGTTTTCCAAACCAAGCCGATCAACAATACGACGAGCTGGTATGACCTCGGGCCGATTTTGCTGCAGCCGTCAGAACCGATGAAGCTGTTTACGATCTTGACCGTAGCACGGTTCATGGCAAAGCGGGCGGACGATCCGGATCGATTCTATTACTTTTATAAATTGATTCCGGTCGGCATGCTGGTAGGTGTGCCGTTGCTGTTGATTCTCATCCAGCCTGACTTGGGGACTGCGCTTGTATACACCGGGATGCTTGCGACGATGCTCATTGTCGGGGGGATTCGTCTGAAGCACGTGGTGTATGTAGCGGGAATGGTAGGCAGCTTTTTTGCCGGCATGACGCTCTTGTATCAGTACAAGCAGGACATTTTCTTCAAGATCATCAAGCCGTATCAATGGGACCGCGTCATTTTCTGGATGGACCCAGACCTCGAGGCGATGGGCCGGGGCTTTCAGCTCAAGCAAGCGCTTATCGCGATTGGGTCGGGCCAACTCTTTGGAAAAGGGATCGATACACCTACACAAGCGAGCTTTGGCTGGGTACCGGTCGGGGAGAGTGACTTTATTTTCACTGTCATTGCGGAAAAGCTAGGCTTTGTCGGTGCTGGACTGTTGATGATCCTGTTCTTCTTCTTGATTTACCGCATGATCCGCATCGCGATGGAAGCAAAAGATCCATTCGGCTCCTATGTCGTAGCGGGTGTTGTCGGGATGCTGACGTTCCAGATTTTCGAGAACATCGGCATGACGATCCAGCTGATGCCGATTACGGGGATTCCGCTTCCGTTCATCAGCTATGGCGGCAGCTCGCTTATCACCAACTTCCTCATCATAGGTGTGGTGCTGAATGTGGGCATGCGAAAGGACAAACTGCGATTTGACTAAAAGCGTGACAAATGAATAGCGGTGTGATAAAATCATCCTAAGTTAACCATTTTTACAAGTTATAGTGTTTGATGGATTGGTTATGGAGTCGTACCGGTTGAGTGTGACGAACCATTTGTCAATCTCAACAGTGTACGACTTTTTTCCTTGACGCAAAAAGCTTTTCTGTAAAAAACGGTTGACGCAACACTTTTTCGCCTCGTGGGGCGTAATGTTCAGGGAGGTTTTGTTTCATGCAACAAGGTATCGTAAAATGGTTCAATGCAGAAAAAGGATACGGTTTCATCCAAGTTGAGGGTGGAGACGACGTATTCGTACACTACAGCGCGATCCAGTCAGAAGGTTTCAAATCTCTGGACGAAGGTCAAAAAGTTGAGTTTGAAATCGTTCAAGGTAGCCGTGGACCACAAGCTGCTAGCGTAACTAAACTGTAAAATAATCTTCGGCAGATTCAAAGGCAGTCTCTCAATGGGGAGACTGTCTTTTTTGCGTTTCGATCGGGAGACGACCTGATGGGACTTGCGTCATAAAGCAGGTAGACAAGTCATAGGATGTTACAAAGGCTTGGCCTGCGGAGGGATGAGGATGTTTCGTGAATTGGATCGAGTAAAGGAAAGAAGACGGGAGCGACTGGAGCGGATTCGCATGCAGCCGCGCGATAGTTTTTCACCTTTTGTGGATGACTGGAAAGACCCCATCGAACCTACAGCAGAGCCATTTGGCATCTCTTCGCTCAGGGATGAGGATCCCGTCAATCCGCGCCACACGCATGAAACATGGGGAATCCAGATCCTTGTGTCGATCCTGTTGGTTGGCGTATCGTACTTGCTGTTCCAGACCTCTTTGATTCCCGTAACATGGAAGGACTCGGCGCGCGAGGTGATGACTCGGGATTTCAATTTTGCAGGTGTGGCCGATTGGTACGAAGCCCGATTTGGTTCATTACCGACTCTATTGCCGTCTCTTCACGGTCCTAATGCTGTTCCTGCTGCAGGGACGACAACCAAGGAAGCCGCAGTCTGGAAGCTGCCTGCTAGCTGGAAGGTAGTCAAGACGTTTGAACCAGAAAGGAGCGCCAAAGTCGTGCTAAATACCGGTATGGAGGACCCGGTGACGATCGGGGAGACGGGGTGGGTCACTTACATAGGTGACAAACCTGGGTATGGCACGACTGTGGTTGTTCGGTTGACAAAAGGACGTGAAGTCTGGTTCGGGAATATGGAGCGGGTTACGGTGGTCAAGGACGACGTCGTACAAGCGGGACAGGAGATCGGCATTGCGCGTGCGGTGAACAATTCATCCCGACACCTTTACCTGGGGGTTAAGTCGGGGGATCAATTTGTGAATCCGCTGGATGTGATTCCGTTTGAGTAGGGGATGGTTCGGCTTTCGCATTCGGATTCACCTGCTGTTCTGGGCGGTGATTGGCCTGTCTGTGATGACAGGCCATTTTTTGGAGGTTCTGACCCTGTTCATCATTGTCCTGATCCACGAGATGGGGCATGTGGCAATGGCCAGAGAGCTGGGGTGGACGGTGACCGAGGTGCAGCTTCTGCCGTTTGGGGGAGTGGCCACCATGGAGGATGCGTATGCGACAGACCCGCTGGATGAAATCGTTGTTGCCCTGGCAGGTCCCTTTTTAAATGTCGTGATGATGGCCGTCTCTTATTTGTTCTGGTACACCGGAATATGGACGGAGGAGTGGGCGTACTTTTTCCTGATCAGCAACTTGACGATCGCCTTGTTCAATTTGCTGCCCATTTGGCCTCTCGATGGCGGCAGAATTGTACAAGCGATCCTGTGCTGGTTTTTGCCGTACCGCCAAGCAGCGATGCTCTCTCTCACTGGCAGTACCCTCTTGGCAGGCCTCATGGTCGGTTTGTCCGCTTGGGAGCTGAAGATCAACGTGCTGGTGATCGGCGTGTACCTCCTGTCTGTAAACATTCAGGCGTTTCTGCGCTTTCCGTATCAGTTCTTTCGCTTTTTGATGGAAAAATATGTTCGGCAGCCTGACGAATATTCGGTTCAGGCAGTTAGCGTCGGGCCGCAAGAGACGGTTTTGGAGGTCTCGCACAAGCTGCGGCGTGGCTGTTCGCACCTGTTTTACGTCCAGGGATCCGGACTGCTTGCGGAGGAACAGCTATTGCATGCCTTGCTGTTTGAACAAAAACACGATGCACAGGTAGGCCAGCTGGTCTGAGCCGTGCAGCTTCCATCACGATTCCCTCCTTCCTGTGGTTCTCTTTTCTTTTCCGGGTACGTGTGATAGGATTACTTCTTATGAGTCCGGAAATCCTTATTTCGGAGAACTTGTACGGGTATTGGGGAGTGATCGAGTGAGACAGGTAGCGATCAGTGGGAGCGGAGGAAAGCTGCGCGCAGCATGGCTCCAGGAAGGACGCTTGCGCGAGTACCGAACCGAAAGCGAGGGAACGGAAGTACACGCGGGAGATTTCTTCTCCGGCAGAGTTGCGGACGTCCTGCCTGGGATTCAGTCTGCTTTCGTAGACATTGGCAGCGGTCAGAATGCGTACCTGTATGTGGATGACGCGGTGCCGAGAAGCGGCGCTGCGGGAAAGCCGAACATCAGCGAGCGGGTTCAGGTCGGGGAAAAAGTCATTGTACAAGTAAGCAAAGAAGCAACGGAGATGAAAGCGCCAAAAGTGACCACACGCGTCAGTCTGCAGGGCAGATACCTTGTCTATCTCCCGCTGGAAGCTGGGGTGTCTGTCTCGCGAAAGATCACGGACGGAACCGTCAGGCAGCACCTCATCGAGACGCTCACGGCTTGGCTTTCACCAGGGGAGGGTGCGATCGTCAGGACGGAAGCGGCGGATGCAGCACAGGGCAGACTCTCTGAGGAGCTCGCTTATTTGAAAAAGCGGTGGAAAGATACTCAGGCCCGGGCAGAGAAGCTTCCTCATCCGGGCTTTGTCAGTCGTGACCTGACGATGCTGGAATCCGTCATCCGGGACTTGCTAGCGCAGGGTGTAGAGGAAGTGCTGGTGGAGCATGGCCCTACCTTTCAAGCGGCAAAGGAAGTCATGCAGATCTTCGCTGGCGAAGGTATGGACAAGCTTCGGTTGTATCAGGGAACGGAGCCTTTGTTTGCCCATCTGGGGATCGAGGCCCAGCTTCAGTACGCGCTGCAGCGGCAAGTCCCGTTAAAGAGCGGCGGACACTTGGTCATCGATCGCACAGAAGCCATGACAGTGATTGACGTCAACACCGGCGCTTTCACAGGGAAGGGCGGTCAGCAAAGGGAGCAGGCGATCACACAGGCGAATCTGGAAGCGGCGGCGGAGATTGCCCTGCAGCTTAGGCTGCGAGATATCGGCGGCATCATCATCATCGATTTCATTGATATGAAGGAAGCGGCAAACAAAGAGCGGGTTTTGGCTGCGTTGAAGCGAGAGCTCGCACGTGACCCAGTGCCGTCCACCGTGCTCGGGATTACGGCTCTCGGTCTCGTCGAAATGACACGCAAACGGGTGCGGGCAAGCCTGGCAGAGAGACTGACAGAACCGTGCGATGCGTGTGATGGCTGCGGCAGAGTGTGGTCAGTGGACGAGCTGCAGCATCAGCTATGGCAGGAGGTATCATCCCTGGCAAAAGGGCAGGAGGCAGAAGCCGTGCTGCTGGAGCTGCCAGAGCGACTCTATCGCGTCATGAGCGAGATGGACGGCGATCAGCTCAAAAAGTGGCCCGCGAGACTGTTCCTGCGTTCCTCATCGGAGCGAGGAGCGGATCAATACCGGATATTGTATGCCGGTCGCCAGGAAGAGGCGGCGCGCTTGTACGGAAAACAATCGTAAATAACTTGACTGGGCGAACGATGCTGTGTTAATCTATGCTTTGTCATGCAGATATGCCTCGTGCATACTGTAACCGCACGAAACAGGTACATAAGTCGCCGTTCGCGGCGCACCTGCAGGGGCGAGTCTGAGTATAGGAGGTGCACACAGTGTACGCAATTATCGAAACCGGTGGAAAGCAATACAAAGTTGAAGAGGGTTCTGTTCTCTTCATCGAGAAACTGGCTGGCAACGAAGGTGAAGCTGTTACTTTTGACCAAGTTCTGCTCGTGAGCAAGGACGGCAAAGTAACTGCAGGAGCTCCTACAGTTGCTGGTGCTACGGTAACTGGTAAAGTAGAAAAACACGGTAAACAAGCTAAAATTATCGTGTACAAATACAAAGCCAAGAAAAACTACCGTCGCAAACAAGGTCATCGTCAACCATTCACTAAAGTTGTGATTGAAAAAATCAACGCTTAATTTTGGTGGAATGCGATGATTTCCGTAAAAGTGCAAAGAAATGAGCAAAATGAGATTGAAGCCATTACCGTTTCGGGACATGCCAATGCAGGAAGGCATGGTTCAGACATCGTCTGCTCCGCCGTTTCCGCAGTCAGCATGGGGACGATTAATGCCGCAGATCTTTTGCTCAATAGTGATCCGGATGTTCAGCTCGCAGAAAAGGACGGAGGCTTCCTGAAATGGAATGTCCGACCTGTTGATGACCAGCTCGCTTCTGAAAAGCAGCAGCTTTTGGCTGAGAGCATGGTTGTCTCTCTGCTCATGATCGCTGAATCATACGGAAAATACGTTACGGTTCATGATACAAAATGGCAAGGAGGTGTCTGACATGAACTTTCGTTTTCCTGTAGACCTACAGTTCTTCGCTTCGAAGAAAGGGGTAGGTTCCACAAAGAACGGTCGCGATTCCATTTCCAAACGTCTGGGAGTGAAACGTGGTGACGGTCAATTCGTTACAGCTGGTAACATCCTCGTTCGCCAACGCGGTACGAAGATTTACCCAGGTGCTAACGTAATGAAGGGCGGAGACGACACTCTGTTTGCAACTGCAGACGGCGTTGTTCGTTTCAAACGTCTGGGCCGCGATCGCAAACAAGTTGTGATCGAACCAGTAGCTTCTGAAGCGTAAATAGCGGAATGAAGAAAACCCAGCCTTGTTGCTGGGTTTTCTTTTGCTTTCAAGCGTTTTTTGTTTGCAAACCGTGTCAATGATGAATAATAGAAATGGTTAAAAGCTAGGCGTGTGAAAAGCTGTGTTTGCATCCAAGTTTTCTAATTTCTAGTGATTCTTTTGTGGTACAATAGGACAGAAAAGAAATCTTATCGACTTGGGTGAATGTGATGAGGGACGAGCGGAGGCTGTTTACACATCAGACTGACCAGCTGCTTACCGTACTGAACCGGCAGCGGCATGACTGGTTGAACCACGTTCAGGTTCTGCTCGGCTATTTGCATATGAACCGTACTGAACAGGGAGAAGCGCACTTGAAACGCATTGCGGAGATGGCTATGCAGGAAAGCATGATCGCCCGCTTGAACAGCTCTCTGTTGTCTGTTTTCTTCTTGACATTTAATGCGCTGAATAAGGAAATGCTGCTGGAAGTGGAAGTGTGTAATCAGGTGGATCTCACGGACATGGCACTGGATGAGCAGCAGTTGTTTCAGCTGATGTCAGAGATATTATGCACAGTGAACGATCACGTAGACCCGGATGGCTACGAGCCCGCAAGCATGCAGCTTTCCTTGGCAGCGGACGAACGTGGCGTTCATTTTCGCTTTGACCTGGCCGGGAAGTTATGTGCATCCGGATTGGAAGAACTGGAAAAACTGATACGTAAAAGTGAGCAGAGTACGGTGGAAGTCACCGAGTGGATACATACGGAAGAAGAATGGATCTTGGCCTTGCTGATTCCATTCGCGTAAACGAAAGAGGTGACACCATGTTTGTCGATCAGGTAAAGATTTATGTGAAAGGCGGGGACGGTGGTAACGGAGCCGTCTCCTTTCGTCGGGAGAAGTACGTCCCGTTAGGAGGACCAGCCGGTGGCGATGGCGGACGCGGCGGAGATGTCGTGTTCGTGGTGGATGAAGGGTTGCGCACACTGGTAGATTTCCGCTACCAAAAGCACTTCAAGGCACCGCGTGGCGAGCATGGCCGCAACAAAGGCCAGCACGGTGCTGGATCCGAAGACATGTTTGTGCGTGTGCCCCCGGGAACGACGGTCATTGATGATGATACCAAGGAAGTGATCGCCGACTTGGTGGAGCACGGTCAGCAGGCTGTCATCGCAAAAGGAGGACGCGGCGGAAGAGGAAACATGCGCTTTGCCAATGCATCCAACCCAGCTCCGCACATCTCCGAAAATGGAGAGCCTGGACAGGAGCGCTACATTCTGATGGAGCTGAAGCTGATTGCCGATGTAGGGCTGGTAGGCTATCCGAGCGTAGGGAAATCAACCCTTCTCTCCAGTGTGAGTGCTGCCAAGCCGAAAATTGCGCCGTATCACTTTACAACCATTACACCGAATCTCGGTGTCGTGGCGGTGGGGGAAGACAGCTTCGTCATGGCGGACTTGCCGGGATTGATCGAAGGAGCTCATGAAGGAGTCGGACTGGGACACCAGTTTTTGCGTCACGTCGAGCGCACACGTCTGATCGTGCACGTGATTGACATGGCGGGTGTGGATGGACGAGATCCGTACGAGGATTACCTGCAAATCAACCGCGAGCTCAAGCTGTACAACTTGAAGCTGGAGGAACGCCCGCAAATCGTGGTGGCCAACAAAATGGACGTACCGGAAGCGCATGAGAATCTGGCGCGCTTCAAAGAAAAAGTGCCAGGCGTCACCGTCTACGAAATATCTGCTGCGACCCGAGAAGGCGTGCAGGAATTGATGTACGCCATTTCCGATCTGCTCGCGACCATTCCGGACAAGCCAGCTGTGGAAGAAGTGGCAGAAGTGGAAGAGCGTGTCGTGTTCAAAGCAGAAAAAGAACCGGATCCATTTGAGATTACGCGCGACAACGAAGTGTTCGTGATCAGCGGCGACAAGATTGAAAAGCTGGTGCGCATGACCAACCTGAACAGCTACGATGCGGCACAGCGATTTGCCAAGATCATGCGCAGCATGGGAGTGGACGAAGCCCTTCGCAGACACGGCGCCCGTGATGGCGACACTGTTCGCATCGGTAAGCTTGAGTTTGATTTCGTGGAGTGACTTTAGACCATGACTGACGTTCCATCTCTTACTCCTTTTTTGACGGATAAACGGCTCCAGCGTGGCGCTGTATTGCCCATGATGATCTCCAAGCAAGTGAAGACTCCCGTTCAAGTGATGGTGGAACATGTCAAAAGTGGATACCTTGTCGTTTCCACCGAGGTAAAGGCAGAGACACGGACCGAACTGATTGGCTCGACCGTTCGCATCAGATGGGAGACGGAATCGGCGATCAACACCATTGATCTGGAAGTGGTCCAGGAGCAGATGCTGTGGCCGATCAAGCTATTGGGACTGATCCCGATCGCAATCGGCGTAGAGATTGCATCAAGTGCGAAGCGGGGCATTCTTCCTCCTGATACGATGATCAAAGTGCCCTATAAAGTGATGGGGGCACGTCCGATCGAAGAAAAGGGAGAGGCTGTCCTGCTCAAATTTTCGCCTACCCGGCTCATGCTCGGCACAGAGGGCTACGTTTCAAAAGGCGACTTTCTGCATCTGTCCTTTGTGATTCCTCATCAAAATGTTGAGGTCGTTGGGATGGCCAAAGTCGTCGAAAAGACCTTCCAAGACACACAGGCTGTCTTGGAATTGATATTCACGGATATTCACGACAAGCATCATCAACAGATCAAGGATTACTATAAAAAGCTGTCGACTGCCGCTTCTTCCTGAGAAGCGGTTTTTTTCCTTTGCTGTTCACACGAAGAAGGTATATAGTATAGGCATAGAGCTCTTTATCGTGCCTGTTCCAATGTGGAGATTTTGAGAACGATGATCCTGGATCAACTTGTGAAAAATTGCACGTTGATGTTTCCATCCGTTTGCATACTGCACTTTGTGAAAAATATAACAAATAGGTTAGACTATCGGATACAGGGTGAATATCGGCCGTCACTCGGATGAACAGGCAACGAGAAAATCAGGCCTCTATTCCAATGCAAAGGAGGACGTTTTCCTATGTCACAAACAACCACGCAACAAGCTGAAGCAGCAAACACAGCGACTTTGGCACCCGAGCAAATGGATGTGCTCGATCAGTTGATGAAACCGGAAATTCAAGAATCGTTAACTGTATTGGTGGCAAATCTGCCCAAGCTGGCAGAAATGACAACCATCTTGACCAAGACGTACGATCTGGTCCAAACAGTAGCAAATGATCATGTCCTGATTGAAGACCTCAAGGGCGGAATGGAAGAGTTCGTAAAACCGATCCAAGATAAAGCCAAAGGAATCGCACAAGCTGCAATCGAAGCCAACGATCGTTCGCATGTTGAAACGTCGACTATTGGTTTGTTTGGCATGCTCAAAATGCTGAAGGATCCGCAAGTGCAAAAAACCTTGCGTTTCGCTCAAGCATTCCTGGAAGTTTTGGCTGAGCGCCAGCAAGATAAACGCTAATCACACATAACGAACGACAAGGACGGGAGGACCAACGCATGGCGAAGCATATTTTGATTTTGGGCGGCGGTTACGGCGGACTCTTGAGCGCACTGACTGCCCGTAAATACATGACAGCTGAAGAAGCTGTAATCACGGTTGTAAACCGTTTTCCTTCTCACCAAATCATCACCGAACTGCACCGTTTGGCAGTAGGGAACCTGTCTGAACAAAACGTAGCTCTTCCTCTGGAAAGACTGCTGCGTGGAAAAGACATCAACCTCGTCATCGACACCGTAGAAAAAATTGGCCTGGATTCCCAGCGCGTTACATTGGCTAGCGGCGAGTCCATCAAATACGATGCGCTGGTCGTTGCACTGGGCAGCGAAACCGCATTCTTCGGTATCCCAGGGCTGCAGGAGCACAGCTTCACGCTGAAATCCGTGAATGAAGCAAACCGTCTCCGCGCACACATCGAAGAGCGCATTGTAGCTTACAAAGCAAGCAAAAACAAAGCAGATGCTACTTTTGTCGTTGGCGGCGGCGGTCTGACTGGTATCGAATTGGTCGGGGAATTTGCTGACATGCTGCCAAACCTGTGCCACAAGCACGGGGTAGATTTCGCAGATGTTTCGATGTACTGCGTAGAAGCAGGCCCTTCCATTTTGGCTGGTTTTGCTCCTGAACTGGTTGAGCGTGCGAAAACAAGCCTGGAAAAACGCGGTGTAACCTTCCTGACAGGCGTGCCTGTAACCGAAATGAAGGAGACCACTGTATTCCTGAAGGATGGCAACACCATCGAGACCAAAACCATGGTTTGGACAGGTGGGGTACAAGGAAACCACGTAGTAGCTGAATCCGGTATCGAAGTGAACCGTGGACGCGCGACGGTGACCGAGTTCCTGCAATCCACTTCCCACCCGGAAGTGTTCCTCGCAGGTGACAGCGCAGTGGTGATGGGCCCAGAAGGTCGTCCATACCCTCCAACTGCTCAGCTGGCATGGCAAATGGGCGAAGTGGTTGGTTACAATCTCTTTGCTCATTTCAACGGCTCCAAAATGGAAACCTTCGTACCTGTATTCTCCGGTACACTGGGCAGCCTGGGACGCAAAGATGCGATCGGTACCATCGGTGCCAGCCAAATCAAGCTGAAAGGCACGCCTGCATCCTTGATGAAAGAAGCAAGTAACATTCGTTACCTGTCTCACATCAACGGACTGTCTTCTTTGGCTTATTAATTCAATCATAGGAAAACCCGGGATATCATTCCCGGGTTTTTTGCGTTCATCCGTTTCCGCTCGGGTCCTCCACGACATGTGGAGATTGCGCCATTTTTTTCCCTCTGGTCTCAGCGCCGAATTGGTCTAGGTCGCTTGGTTTTCCTGGAGGGTGGTTGTTGCGGCGTTCGGACTTATCGCTTTTTCCTCTTCCAGCCATGTGATCGTCACCTCCTGTGGTGAATCGTTTCTAGTCTTTACGTAGTGGGACAATGTCATGTAAGCACAAGTGAACTGAATATGTTCCATGAAAAAATTTGGTGAACAAGGATTGTCACGGTAAAGCGAAAAGGTTATAATGTCCTCTATGAAGAAACAACTGTTTTTCTCAGGAGGACACAACGGATGAAACGGGAAGAAAAGTTTTACTTGATTCGATCCGACATCCTGCCCGAATCAATCGTGAAGACGATTGAAGCCAAAAAAATGCTGGAGTCCGGCGAAGTGGATACGGTGAATGAAGCGGTCGATCGAGTGGGGTTGAGCAGAAGTGCTTTTTATAAATACAAAGATGGCATTTTTCCATTCAACTCCATGATGAGTGAAACCATCATGACAATCACCTTTGCCCTGGAGCATACGTCCGGTTATCTTTCCAGAGTACTGATGTATATGGCAGAGCAGGGCGGAAACGTGTTGACCATCAATCAAACCATTCCGTTGCAAGGAATCGCTTCGATCTCCATGTCAGTCGATATGGCGCATACGAAAGTATCCAGTACGGAATTTTTAGATGGCTTGCAGCAAATACCCGGCGTGCGCAGAGCGATGATCGTGGGTCGGGGCTAGAGGGAGAATAGGGTAGGAGGAGATTACATGGAGAAGCAAATCATCAAGCTGGGGTTAATGGGATTCGGAACAGTGGGTACGGGTGTCGTCCGCCTTGTCCAGGCACATCAGGAAGACCTGCAAAAACAGACCGGCCTTGGCATTGAAATTACCAAAATCCTCGTTCAGGATGCCGAGAAGTCTCGCAACATCGGATCGATGGAAGGCAAGCTGACTACGGATCCGGCTGAGCTGCTGGAAGATCCGGAGATTGAAGTGATCGTGGAAGTCATCGGGGGCATTCATCCAGCGAAGGATTTCATTCTGGGTGCATTGGAGCGGGGCAAGCATGTCGTCACCGCCAATAAAGATCTGATGGCCTTGCATGGTGCGGAAATCTTGAATAAAGCTCAGGAAAAAGGCTGTGACGTGTTCTACGAAGCGAGCGTAGCCGGGGGGATCCCGATCCTTCGTGCGCTGGTCGAAGGGTTCTCCTCTGATCGCATCACGAAAATGATGGGAATCGTCAACGGCACGACCAACTATATTTTGAGCAAAATGAGTCAGGAAGGCGCGGAATACGCAGACGTCCTGAAGGAAGCGCAGGCACTGGGCTATGCGGAAGCTAACCCAACATCGGATGTCGAAGGCTTCGATGCTGCACGGAAAATGGCCATTCTGGCTACGCTGGGCTTCCGTGTTCCGATGAAGCTGGAAGATGTCGATGTAAAAGGGATCAGCTCAGTGAGCAAGGAAGATATCGCGTACGGCAAACAGCTTGGATACGAAGTCAAGCTGCTGGGACTCGCCCGTCGCGATGATGAAGCAATCGAGGTCAGCGTACAGCCGACCTTGATTCCGAAGACACACCCGCTGGCGTCTGTGAATGGAGTGTTCAATGCGGTATACGTTCATGGGGAAGCGGTGGGTGAGACCATGTTCTACGGACCGGGTGCAGGGGAACTGCCGACAGCTACCGCAGTTGTCTCTGATTTGGTGACAGTCGTAAAAAACCGGAAGCTCGGTGTAAATGGCCGGGGAATGGTTGCTCCTTACAAAGAAAAGGTGCTGAAGGATGACAGTCAAAAATTGTCCAAATATTTCCTCCGTATTGTCGTAGCGGACAAACGCGGTGTACTGGCACAAATCACCCAGCTCTTGGCGGACAAAAACATCTCACTGGAGCAAGTGATCCAACAGCCATATAACACCAACGGAGAAGCGGAAATCATCATGATCACGCATATGTCTTCGAAGAGCGACATGGACAATGTCCTGTCCTATATGGAAAAAATGGATATCGTGACGAAAGTGAACAGCTGCTACCGTGTAGAAGGGGGAGACCAAAAATGAGTAACGACCGTCAAACAGGCATCCTAGCACGTTACCGGGAATTTCTCCCGGTAACAGACAAAACTCCTCTCGTCAGCCTGCACGAAGGGAATACGCCACTCATCCATGCGCCTAATCTTTCCAAGCAGCTAGGCCTAGAGCTTTATGTGAAATACGAAGGCCTGAATCCAACTGGTTCCTTTAAAGACCGTGGAATGGTGATGGCGGTTGCCAAAGCGGTGGAAGAAGGCAGCACGACGATCATGTGCGCTTCAACTGGAAACACCTCTGCTGCCGCAGCCGCTTATGCCGCACGCTGCGGATTGCGCTGCATCGTGTTGATCCCGAGCGGCAATATTGCATTGGGCAAGCTGGCCCAAGCCATCGCGTACGGAGCGGAAGTCATCGCCATCGACGGCAACTTTGACGAAGCCCTGAATATTGTTCGGGAAATAACGGCAAATGAGCCGATCACCCTGGTGAACTCAGTGAATCCATATCGGATTGAAGGCCAAAAGTCCGCCGCTTTCGAAGTGTGCGATGCCTTGGGCGATGCACCTGACATTCTGGCGATTCCCGTAGGAAATGCGGGCAATATCACAGCTTACTGGAAAGGCTTTAAAGAATACAAAGCTGCAGGCAAATCTTCCAGCCTGCCACGGATGTTTGGTTTTCAGGCGGCAGGAGCGGCTCCTCTGGTACATGGTGAGCCTGTCCCGCATCCAGAGACAGTCGCGACGGCGATCCGCATCGGCAACCCTGCCAGCAAGGATGGCGCGCTGAATGCGATCAGCGAGTCCAATGGATTGATTGACAGTGTAACGGATGAAGAAATTCTTCAAGCGTACCAATTGCTCGCAAAAAGCGAAGGCGTCTTCTGCGAGCCAGCTTCAGCCGCATCCTTGGCAGGGATCATCAAGAAAAAGGAGCAGGGCAAGCTGCCTAAAGGGGCGAAAGTCGCATGCGTACTGACCGGCAACGGTTTGAAGGACCCGAACATCGCGCTGGGGCTCGTGGGAGAAGAGCCGCGTTCGGTACCAGCTACTCGTGAGGCAGTCATGGCGCTGGTGAGCCAAAAAGGGAGTGAAGTGCGGTCATGAATGGAAACCTAGTTCGGGTCACCATTCCGGCCAGTACTGCGAATCTGGGTCCAGGGTTTGATGCTCTGGGCCTGGCTTTTCAGTTGTATTCGGTCGTTGAAATGCAGAAGAGCGAACAAACGACAATCGAGCTGGTCGGCAAGGAATTGCAAGGCACTCCTGCGGACAAAAGCAACTTGCTCTATCAAATCGCTGCGCAGCTTTTTGAAAAGGCGGGATTGCCTGTTCCTGAGCTGGCCATTCGTGCTTCCAGTGATGCACCGCTCACACGTGGACTCGGGAGCAGTGCTGCAGCGATCGTAGGTGCACTGGTCGCGGCCAACCAACTGGCCGGGGAGCCGTTCACGCGCGACCAGCTGTTTGAAATGGCGACGAGACTGGAGGGACACCCTGACAATGTGGGAGCGTCCATGTTCGGAGGGATCGTTGTGGCTACGATGCCGGAAATCGCAGACGCACCGATTCCATTCATTCGCCTCTCGCCGCCGGTTGGCCTGCAGGCGCTTGTGGTGATTCCCGAATTTCCGTTATCCACGGAAAAAGCGCGAAACGTCTTGCCGCAGGTGTACAGTAAGCAGGATGTTGTATATAATGTTGGTCATAGCAGTCTGCTTGTGGCCGCATTGGCACAAGGCAGGCTGGACCTGTTGGGACAAGCGATGGGGGATCGGCTGCATCAGCCGTACCGCGCAGAGCTTGTTCCTGGCCTGAAAGACATCCTGGATGGAGCGACAGCCCACGGAGCATTAGGTGCAGCGTTGAGTGGTGCCGGCCCGACGATCCTATGCTTCTTCTCTACGGAGGAGGAGAGAGAGCAGCTGCAAGAGTTCGTTGACAGGGTGATGAACGGGCACGGCATCTCGTACCGTGTAATGATACTGCAGCCGGACGAACATGGCGTACAGGTCGAAATCCATCAGACATAGAGCATAGTGGATAGGAGATAGGCCATGCAGAACAAACTTGCTTTTCTCGGACCACGTGGTACCTTTTCCGAAGAAGCGGCGCGCTCACTTCCCATCGAGATGCCGATCGATTATGTACCATACCCGAGCATTATTGAAGTATTAAACGCGGTGGCCAGGGACGAAGTGAAATACGGGATCGTTCCGATTGAAAATTCAATCGAAGGAACGGTCAATTCTACTTTGGACTGGTTGATCCATGAAGTAGATCTGCCTATCCTGGCTGAGCTGGCATTGCCGATCACACAAAACCTGCTGGTCGCGAAGCGGGGGAATTCCTTGCCGTTGTCCTCGATTACCCGTGTGATGTCCCATCCGCAAGCCATCGCGCAAAGCTTTCACTTTATCCGTGAACACCTGCCTCAGGCTATTGTGGAAAATGTGAACAGCACGGCATTGGCGGCACAAACGGTTAGCGAGCATCCGGACGAGGCATGGGCGGCAATCGGGACACGTCTCAACGCGGATATTTATCCACTGGAAGTGGCGCAGCCGCACATTCAGGACTTTTCGAACAACTACACCCGCTTTGTATTGGTAGGTCAGGAGCCTCTTCCATTGCCGGCATCTGATCGAGAGAAGACCACGATTCTCGTCACATTGCCAGAGGATTTTCCAGGGGCGCTCTATCAGGTGCTTGCCGCTTTTGCGTGGCGCAAGATCAACCTGTCGCGCATTGAATCCCGCCCGACCAAAAAAGCGTTGGGAAGTTACTTTTTCGTAATCGACATCGAACAAAAAATGGATGATGTATTGCTTCCAGGCGCTTTTGCCGAAATCGAAGCGATCGGCTGTCAGGTCCGTCAGCTGGGTACGTATCCGTTTTACATGCAAAAAGCCGGCTCCTAGAGCTGGCTTTTTTTCCTTTCATCCAAGAAAACAGGAACCTCAGGAGCAAAAAGCCCATGGGTGCATACCATGGTAGGGAGTTTCCGCGAGGGAGGAGAAATTGTGAGAATCCACGTAGTCCAAAAAGGCGACACCATGTGGAAGATCGCCAAGAGATATGGCGTCGATTACAAAGAGCTTTTACGCCTGAACAGTCAAATCAAGACTCCCGATACGATCTATCCAGGGGCAAGGATCAAGATTCCTGCAAAAGGTGTACCCGTTCGTCCCCAGCAAATTCGTCCTCAGCAGCCATCCAATGAATTGCCTCCTGTAAAAGAAAGGCCGATCATGGAAGAAGAGCAAGGACCTGAAGTTCCAGAGGAGATCGAGCGCAGGCCCATTGAGGAGGAAGAGGAAGAGGTACAAATCGAATCAGAAGTTGAGACACCCCAACTTCCAGCACCTACGGAACCACCCAGGGAGAAGCCGACGGTTCCCCCGACTCCGAGCGTCATGCCCGAGATGCTGACACCTGCATTGCCGCAACCCACTCGCCCGACTCCGAGCGTCATGCCTGAGATGCTGACACCTGCATTGCCGCAGCCCACTCGCCCCAATCCGATCAAGCCTATGGTGCCGAGCATGCCCAAAGAACCGATGAAACAGCCGATGCCGCCGATGCCGCCTCAGCCACTACCCTATCCGCAAGTGCAGCCGACACAGGTCAGCCCGTACATGTATCAACCAAACGTTCCTCAGCCGCTGCGTCCGCTGCGTCCTCCAGTCCAACCGCCGCAGGTCAGCCCGTATATGTATCAACAACCGAATGTACGACCGACAATGGCTCCGCTGCGTCCGCCCGTCCAACCGACACAGGTGAGCCCATATATGTATCAGTACCCGAATGTACCGCCGCCGATGGCTCCATTGCGTCCGCCTGTTCAACCGACACAGGTGAGTCCCTTTATGTATCAACCAAATATACCGCCAAGCCGTGTGAGCCCGCTGCAGCCGTCGTTTCCACCAAACTATTGCTGCCCGCCGTGTCCTCCTATGCAGGTACAGCCAACGAGACAGCCGCAGGTAAGTCCGGAGTCGACATCGAAGCAAAGGCCACAGGTAAGTCCGGAGTCGACATCAAAGCAAAGGCCGCAGGTAAGTCCGGAGTCGACATCGAAGCAAAGGCCGCAGGTAAGTCCGGAGTCGACGACGAAGCAAAGGCCGCAGGTGAGCCCGGAATCAACGACGAAGCGAAGACCGCAGGTGAGTCCGCAAACAACGGTAAGACCTCCAGCACCGATCATGCCGTTCAGTCCGATCAATCCGATCAGTCCGATCATGCCGTTTCCGCCTCGTCCCATGTTTCCGATCCCGCCATGTCCACCATTTCCTACGCCTTGGATGCGACCGATCTTTCCGCCATTTCCACCGATGCCGTTTACAAGGCCCAGTCAAGTGTTGCCACAGCAATTGATGCCGCGACCGTTTTTCCCGCAGCCGTTTTTGCCACGGCCTCTCGTACCGTTCTGCCCACCGCCACCGCCACCGCGTCCGATGCCATATCCAGTGCCGCCATATCCACAAATCCGTCCTGAGGTCGTAGAGGAATCGTCATGCTCATCGTCGTGCGAGTGTTCCCCTGAGAGTCCACAGCGAAATCCCTATCGCGGTTCTAAAAGAGACCGCGGACCAGTGAACCCGAACAACATGATGTTCCCACCTCCACCGCGGATGGCTTCCATGCCCGATACAGGGCTATGGCCGCATTGGGGCGACGGACACGAAGAATCCTCCTCCTACTAAGCGGTTTTCGTATGAATAAAGGGCTAATAGCATCACTTGAAAAAGCGTTTCGCTGTCAAATTCACGCCGTAAAGCCAAAGCGGAACGTGAATTTGCTGAAGACGGACCGGGGATACTGGATCATCAAGGGCTATAAGCAAATGGATAAAGCAGTGTGGGTCACCCAGCTTTCTGATGCATTGCGTGAAAAGGGCTTCCTCCATACCGTGCAATACGTGCCGGATGGAGGAGGTGCGAAAATATTTCCGTATGACGATCGGTATTATACGATCATGAAAATGATTGATGGACGTGAAGCGGACAATGCTTCCCTCTACGATGTGAAAAAGACAGCGGAAACGCTTGCTCATTTTCACGTTGCTGCACGAGGATTTCCTGTACCCCATCAATACGCTTTTGAAGGGAAGTCTACTCTCCTCGACAAATGGGAAAGCAGGCTTGAGCAATTTGAGCGAATCACATGGGGAATCGAACAGAATGGACCTCAATCGAAGCTGGAGCAGGTCATCCAGCAAATGTCGATGCCGATCATTCAGGACGGACAGCACTTGCTGCAGTCAGCCTACAAGCTGCCCCTGACACCCGAATTGTTCACAGCGATGGAGATAGGGACGCTGGCTCATCGAGATGTAGCGAGCCATAACTTTCTGGTGACGCCCCGAAGCAGCTGTTACTTGATTGATTTGGATACGGTTGGACATGATGTACAGCTGGTCGATTTGGTGCAGCTGATGTCTAGGATGCTGCTCCTTCAGGAATATCGCATGAGCTCCTTTATCGAAGCCATGGAGGCGTACAGCAAGGTCAATTATTTGAGTGACACCCAAATGTGGATGGTTCATCAGCTGCTGCGTTACCCGGATAACTTCTTGCGGGAAGTTACGGGATTGTACAGCAATCGCCCGGGCTACCATTTACGCGGAGTGCAGCAGCTGGTTCAGATGGAAGGGAAGCTTCTGCAAGAGCGTCAGGCTTTTCTGCGGGCAGGCGAGCAAATCTTCCAGCGTTCTCCGTGGGGGCAGTATCATTTCGTCGGATAAAGGGATCGATCGCGTGTATCGAGGCCCCATGAATCGATGTAAAAAAGAAGCTGACGGCTTTGGCCATCAGCTTCTTTGCATGTTTATTTTTTTGCTGGTTTGGAAAGGTCGATGCCGTATTTCGCAAAGCCTGTATCCAAAGTGGAGATGTATTTCAGGTTCGGCATTTTTTCGGCGTACGGCTTCGCGTCAGGAGAAGTTGTGAAGGTCACGTTCACTTTTGCGTTAACCGGAGCAAAAGACCAGTTTTGGTCTGCAGCTGGGTTGATCGATTTTTCGCTCAGGATGTAATCGATCACGACTTGACGGTTTTCGTCTGGAGAATCGATTACGATGTTTTTGCCGTCCAGTCCTGGGAAGTTTCCGCCGCCGCCTGCACGGTAGTTGTTCGTTACCACGATGAATTTGTCGTCCGCTTTTACTGGCTTGCCGTTGTACGCCAATTTTTTGATGCGGTTAGCTTTTTCGTCAACCAGCTTGCCATCGATCGCATATTTGGATGGCTGTGTAACGTCTACCTGGTAAGTTACGCCATCAATGACGTCGAAGTTGTAGGTTGGGAATGCTTCGTTTACCAATGGCTGCTCATCCGCTTTTTTCACATCGATCTGGTTGAATTGGCCAGCGGAGCGCTCGAGCCATTCTTGCAGCTGGGAACCGTTGATCAGTACGGCTTTCAGCGTGTTTGGATAGATGTACAAGTCAGACACGTTTTTGATTGCGATCGTGCCAGCAGGGATATTGGTGTAGTAGCTTGCGCCGTTACGACCGCCTGCTTTGAACGGTGCGCCTGCGGACAGGACTGGAATGCCGTCATACTCAGTGCCCTTGATGTTTTTCTCCACAAACCATTTTTGTGCATTTGTTACGATCTGGATGGACGGATCGTCTTGTACCAGTGCAAAGTAGCTGAAGATAGGGGAGCTGGTCGTACCTACTGCAGAACGTACCCACTCAACCGTATGGTCATGGTCTTCCTTCACGGCATCCAACACTTTTTGATCCGCATCAGCCAGGGAAGCTTTGTTAGCTTTGTCATAGATCGGAACTGCTTTGGAGGTGGAGTCTGCTACTTTCCACTTGCCGTTTTCTTGCGTCAGAGTAAGGTCGATTACACCCAGGTTATTGCCCCAGTATCCTGGCATAACAGCTGGTTTGCCGTTGATCATGCCTTTTGTACCGTCTACGCCTTCGATGTTTTCAAAGCCAGGGCCTGGGAATACGAGGTGAGAGTGGCCGAAGAGGATCGCATCGATGCCTTCGATTTTGCTCAGCTGGTAGCTCGCATTTTCCAGGTTGGCAGCTGTTTCAACAGGGCCGAGGCCGGAGTGAGCTACAGCCACGATGATGTCAGCGCCTTTTGCTTTCATTTCCGGTATGTACTTGTTTGCCGATTCGAGGATATCCTTGGCAACGACTTTTCCTTCCAGATTCGCTTTGTCCCATTGCATGATTTGCGGAGGGACGAAACCGATCACGCCGACTTTCAGGGACACTTCTTTACCGCTTTCATCTTTGAATGTACGGTCGAGGATTTGATAAGGGGTGAAGAGGTTTTTGTCGTTGTTTGGATCGTTGTCTTTGTCATCCACGTACACGTTGGAGTTGATATAAGGGAACTTGGCGCCCTTGATGCTGCGCTCCAAATGCTCCAATCCAAAGTTGAACTCGTGGTTACCGATGTTGCCCAGGTCGTAGTCCAAAAGATTCATGGCTTTGTACACAGGGTGAGTCTCGCCATCTTTGAGCGGGTCAATCTTGGCTACGTAGTCGCCCAGTGGGTTCCCTTGAAGCAGGTCGCCGTTGTCAATCAGGATGCTGTTTTTCGCTTCATCGCGGGCTTTCTTAATGAGAGTGGCCGTTTTGGCGAAACCGAATTCGTCAGTCGCTTTGTCTTGATAGTAGTCGTAGTTGACGATGTTGGTGTGAATGTCCGTGGTTTCCAGCAGGCGGAGTTTGAGGGTGGAAGTTGTTTGAGCGCTTACAGGAGTAAGGGAGAAAGTGAGTGCGCCTACAACCAGCGAAGTGCTGAGAAGACATGCAGCCAGCATTTTTTTGTTTGCTTTTTTCATGTTTTTGGATGACCTCCATAACTTTACAATAATTCCAAGCAAAAATAGTTTATCACTAGAATCATTGGATTGGTAGATATTCCTTGTGAATTTGTCGTAAATATACGAATCTTGAGAGTATCAGGTATGCGTGACCATTTTACTGGCAAGACTAGGAGAAAAAGGCTAGTAAAAGGGGTTCATTCGTATCATGAAGAAAAAATGGATGGTCTATACTTCGTGGGCCTTCGCCTTGGTGACAGGGCTCGTGGCGGGGATCCTCCTTTCACAGGGCAGTGGAAAGGAAGCGGGAGGACTGACTCAGCTCTTGGCTGGAGGAAAAAGATCCATGGAAGTTGCGGGAAGCTCCTATGAATTGGTGCTAGCACGCAGCTATTTGTGCGGCGTGAGGGATGAAGAACGCAAACCGGTGGCGATCAGCCATCTCGCTGATGCCATGGCAGATTACAAGGGCTGGGAGATTGTGACGGCAGATCACAGCAAGATGATCCTGATGAAGAGAGAGCAGGATATTTCTCCGGAATGCAAGGAGAATGGCCATTTCGGATTATCGGCTGACGGTATGCTCACACTCTTTCACGGCGTCCCTGCGGATCAGGAGGTCGTACAGACCTTCTACCGGATCAATACAGCCAAAATGGAAGCGAGCCTCCCAAAAGAGGAAGTGGAAAGCCTTAGGCGCGGCATCCGCGTGCGTGATCTGTCAGAGTATAACAGCGTCCTGTCGACCTATGGGGAATTTCAACTGAATGAAGAGTGAGAAGGCTGCCCGACATTGATATGCTCCCCTTTAAGTAGACAGGTGAAATAATGAAACCTGCTAATAAAGGGGAGCATTTTCATGTCTAAAGTACAATTTACTGCGTCAGAAAAACTGGCCATCCTTCTGGAGATCGATAGCGGTCAGATTGGTGTTATGGCTGCTGCTAAAACATACGGTAATAGCAAAACAACCGTAGTGAAATGGCGACGGCGATATGAGGTGTACGGATACAAAGGGTTAGAGATTCAATCTTACAATAGAACTTACTCGGTGGAGCTTAAGCTTCAAGCCGTTCAAGATTATCTAACCGGTCATTACTCCCAATATGAAATCATTGATAAATATAAAATCGCCAGCCGCACCCAACTCAAGAATTGGGTAGACAAGTATAATGGTCATAGCAGCTTAAAATCGTATAACGAAGGAGCAAAAGCTATGACGAAAGGTCGGGCTACAACATGGCAGGAGCGAATTGACATCGTTCACTACTGTCTTGCACATAAACATGACTATCAGGAGACGGCGAGCCAGTATCAAGTGTCTTATCAACAAGTATACCAATGGGTCAAGAAATATGAGGATGGCGGGCTAGATGCCCTACAGGATCGTCGTGGTCGGAAGAAGCCTGTTGAAGAGCTAACTGAAACAGAGCAGGAAAAGATGGCGATGAAAAAGTTGGAGTATGAAAATGAGCGGCTTCGAGCGGAGATTGCTTTCTTAAAAAAGTTACAGGAATTCCAAAGGAGGCGAGTTTAAGGCAGCACCGACAGGTGCATGTTTATTTAGCAATCCAGTCCATTCAGCAGGAAGGAGAGTTTAGTCTACAGCTACTATGCGAAACTGCAGGGGTTCCACGGTCAAGTTATTACAAATGGCGTAACCACAAGCCTAGTTTGCGTGAACTGGAAAACCGACAACTGATTCAGGCTATGCTTTTACTCCATGAGCAGGTTGGGGAATCTACGGGTATAGACGATTGACACTTCATTTACGCCGACAAACCAAACTGCGAATTAACCACAAACGGATGAAACGCCTAATGAAGATGGCCGGTGACCAATCGGTTATTCGTAGAAAGAGAAAGAAATATGCACGATCAACTCCTCAACATATTGCCGAGAATTTGTTAAACCGTGAGTTTCATGCAGCAGCACCAAACGAAAAAAAGTGGGTAACGGATGTTACGGAATTCAAATACGGCAGTGGAAAGAAGGCCTATTTAAGCGCAATTCTGGATTTACATGACAACACGGTTGTCTCGTACGCTTTCGGTCATTCCAACAACAATGCCCTAGTAATTCGAACGGTGAAATCGGCCCTGCAAACGGTACGGGTAAACAAGCCTATGCTCCACAGTGATCGGGGTTTCCAGTATACCTCTTCGAGGTTTAAAAGATTGTTTGGGCACGAAGTGGTCCAGAGCATGTCCCGAGTTGGCAGGTGTATCGATAATGGTCCCATGGAAGCTTTCTGGGGAACACTGAAATGCGAGAAATATTATTTGAATACATACAGTACCTTTGAGGAACTTGAAAAAGACATTAAGGACTACATTTATTTCTACAATAACGAACGATTACAAGCAAAATTAGACGGCCTCAGTCCCATGGAATTCAGGACCAAGGCCGCTTAACCGGTTTTTATTATTTGTAATGTCTACTTGACGGGGTGCAGTTCACATCGGGCAGCCTGATTTATTTGATTGCAATATCCACGATCCGCCACCGCTCCCACGGAGCAGAGCGGAGGAGGAGAAAATGCCATGTGCCAGCTCGTGATCCTCCTGAGCGCAGATGGTATTCGACCCGTACAGGTACGGATACCATCAGTGGATGGGAAGAGTCCGAGACGGCGATATGATCCGGCTTTTTCACAGAATCAACCAATCTCAGCTCATCTGGCATAGTCGAACCGTCTGTCGTCATTCGCAGCGTATGCTCGTCATGCTCATGGAGGGACGTGAGAAAATAGCCCACCAGTTTTTCAGGACTCGCCTCCATGATGGTTTGCGGCAGAGTACCCGCTGCCTTCAGGATCATCAGGCTGTGACTCGGATCCGGTTCCGTGCGACGGTGAGTGGAGCTGCCGCTAAAGTGAATGCAAAAGTGCCCGGGAAAGTCGTTGCCGCGGATGGCGCCCGCACCGTGGGGCATTCCATGCATGGAAGCTGCATAGTAGATGCCGTCGACCTCGACGAGGATCGCGCGTCGCTTCCAGCTCCATTTTCCTTGGTAAATATGCTTCATGATGTGGGTGTCGCTGCGTGTGAGCGGCTGGACATCTGCGTGCCGGCTGCCGGCTCTGCGCTGAATGTGAAAGCGCTCCCCTGTCTCCAGATCGATCACGGTCGCATATTTCATACGGCCAAAGGAGTGCCTGACTTTTTCCCAAGGAATGGCTTTTCCGTAATGAGCTTGTTCGACCGTCTGAACCAGAGCATCCACTTTCGATTTCAGCTGCTCTGACAAGAGGAATCGCCGTGCTTTCTTATAGTCAAACAGGCGCCCGTGATAATCGTAGATAAGGTTGCGGTTTTTCACCTTGATGCGGGCGCGTATCCAATCCGGCGAAAATGAAGCAGGGATGGTAGGAGTGCGGATCAGCTCGCGAGCAATCTCCGAGGTATTTTGAAAAACGAGCGTCGAGACAAAAGGCGAATCTGGGGAAACCGATACAGAGATGACGAGATCGTTTGCTTGGCTCGCGTAAGCAGCGTGGGGAATCGAAAGACAACAGGCCAACAGCCATGCACTATGGATCAAAAGCAGCTTCACAAGTCGCAAATGAGTCACCTCCATTACGATAGTGTCTCCACCATACAAAACAAATGACGAGCAAATCTTGCCATCATAACACGGATGACGATCCGCCATACTGTTGTCATACGGTGACCTAAGGAGGAGTCTTTTAGCATGTCTTCGATGCCTAGAGGTAGCTACAAAGACCAGTTCCACCAGCGTTTGTACGTTCAATTGAATCAGGGACACAACAAGCTAGACTACCGACGAATCAATATGATTCAGGAGCAGATGCAGAATGGCGTCGACGATTACGCCCATATGCAGCATGATGTGTCAGATTTGCAAGGACTGAACAAACACTAGCATGGCCACCGTATGCCCGCTCCCATTTAGGGGGCGGGTTTCTTCTTGTGGAGATGGAAATGCACGTTCGCTTTTCGGTCGCTTTGTGATACAGTAGAGAGTAGGATCTTTGCATTACAGATAAGAATTTTACGATTCTTGTCCAAGGCTCCGCCAAGAGCTTGGCGCAGCCAGTTTTCTAAACGGAGAGTGGGCCATGCGCATCTTAGGAATCGACCCCGGCATTGCAATCGTCGGCTTTGGGGTGATAGATAAACAAGGGAGCCAGCTTCGTCCCGTACAATACGGAAGCATTCAGACGGAGGCAGGCTTGCCGGTTCCCCTTCGTCTCAAGCAGATTTTTGAATCCATGCAGAGCCTGATCAGCACGTATCAGCCGGATGAAATGTCAGTGGAGAAACTGTTCTTCAACAAAAACGTGACCACAGCATTTACGGTTGGGCAGGCGCGCGGTGTCATTATACTTGCTGCGGAGCTTGCCGGTGTCCCTGTATACGAGTACACCCCCATGCAGGTCAAGCAAGCGGTGACCGGTTACGGGGGAGCGGAGAAAAAACAGATCCAGGAAATGACGAAGCTGCTTTTGCGGCTAAAGGAAGTGCCCAAGCCTGACGATGTGGCGGATGCGCTGGGGATTGCCATTACGCACGCTCAGTTCCGCGCGTTCATTTCCATATCGGAAGGAGTTCAGAAATGATTGATTTTGTCGAAGGTACGCTGTGTTACCTGGATTCAGAATACATAGTGGTAGAAACGGGTGGAATTGGCTACCGCCTGTTTTGTCCAAACCCGTACCAGTATGTTCGTTACGAGGGAAATCGGACGAAGCTGTATACCCATCACCATGTGCGGGAGGACGCAATTCTTCTGTACGGATTCGGCACTCGCGACGAACGGGACCTGTTCCGCAAGATCCTCGATGTCAATGGGATCGGGCCCAAAGGTGCTTTGGCGATCCTCGCAGCTGCTACGCCAGAGCAAATCGTCATGGCCGTACAACAGGAAAACGTTACGTACTTGACGAAATTTCCCGGTATCGGGAAGAAGACAGCGCAGCGCATGATTCTGGACTTGAAGGATAAATTGGTAGGCTATACCCCATCTGCGATCTTGACTGTCGCTGCGGGTGATTTGACAGCAGGAGAAGCGGCTGTATCGGCATTAAACGAAGCCTTGGATGCGTTGACTGCGCTCGGCTATTCGGACGGTGAATTGCAGAAAATCAGAAATGCCCTGTCCGAAAAGTCAAAAGAGGGCGATGGTGTAGAAAAGCTCATCAAGCAAGGGCTCGCTTTGCTCATGAGGGGGTAGGACTTTGGATCAGCGAATTATAACAACGCAGATGGATTGGGAAGAAGACGCGGCGGAGCTGAGCCTCCGTCCTCGCTATTTAAACGAATACATCGGTCAGCAGCACGTAAAGGAAAACCTCAAAATTTTCATTGAAGCTGCCAAGATGCGAAAAGAATCGCTGGACCACGTGCTTCTGTACGGGCCGCCGGGTCTGGGGAAGACGACGCTTTCTCAGATCATTGCCAATGAGCTGGGAGTCAACATCCGCACGACGTCCGGTCCGGCTATTGAGCGACCGGGAGATTTGGCAGCGATCCTCACCAATTTGCAAGAAGGGGATGTCCTGTTTATCGACGAGATTCACAGGCTGAACCGCAGCGTAGAGGAAGTTCTTTACCCGGCGATGGAGGATTTTGCGCTGGATATCATTATCGGGAAGGGCCCGAGCGCGCGCAGTGTGCGGCTGGATTTGCCACCTTTTACCCTGGTGGGTGCAACGACCCGTGCAGGCATGCTTTCAGCGCCGTTGCGAGATCGATTTGGCGTGGTTAACCGATTGGAGTTTTACACGGTTCCCGAGCTGGCATTCATTGTTTCGCGTGCTTCGGATATTCTACAAGTAGTGATTCGGGAAGGGGGAGCCGAAGAGATTGCCAAGCGTTCCAGAGGCACCCCGCGCGTCGCGAATCGTTTGTTAAAGCGCGTCCGAGACTTCGCACAGGTGAAGGGGGAAGGCGTGATTACGACGGAGATTGCCAAAGAAGCGCTGGAACGGCTGCAGGTGGACGCGTGCGGGCTGGATCACATCGATCACAAGCTGCTTTTGGCCATCATCGAACGATTCGATGGAGGTCCTGTAGGCCTGGATACGATTGCCGCGACGATCGGTGAAGAGTCGCAAACGATCGAAGACGTCTGCGAGCCGTATTTGATGCAGATCGGCTTTATGCAGCGAACCCCCCGTGGCCGGGTCCTGACACCCAGTGCGTACCAACACTTTGGTCGGGAGATGAAAGAGTGAATCCGATTGCGAAGCTGCTGATTATCGGTGGAGCTGTGTTGATTGTGATTGGCCTCTTGTGGCAAGTCGGCGGCCGCTTTTTGCCGCTGGGCCGCATGCCGGGTGACATTGTAGTCGAGAAAGAAAACGTAAAGTTCTACTTTCCCGTGGTCACCTGCATCATCATCAGCATTGTATTGTCCCTCGCTACTTATCTGTTTCGTCTGTTTAAATGAAAGAGCAAAAGCCATTGGGAGTGTTCCCGATGGCTTTTTTTCTGACTGCTGATTTTACCTTTATTTTCATCATGCAGCGGTTCGTTGTATTTTGTCGAATGAGGCAGACAAATCCGACAGGGCCCAAATTGTGAAAAAAGGGAGGAGAACGCAGAAGGTTTGTCGAAAAACATGGGAGTTCATGCCAATTTTCGACGAAACCTAAAGGAAGGGAAGGACGATGGACGACATGTGGAAGAAATGGATGGGAAAAGTCCTTTCGGCGGGTCTGATATCAGCTGCACTTCTCGGAGGGTACACCCCTGCTGAGGCGGCAAGCAAGAATATCCGGGTGGCTCTCTTTGTGGATACAGGACAGGGGTACCGCGGTGTGGTGCCAGCTGTAACGCTAACGACTGAAAAAGGAATGGATGTGACGCTGGTAGGACCGGAAGGCAAAGCAAAGCTACCGAACCTCGGCGGTGATGAGGCTCGTTACCGGGTGGATGAATATCATCTGGTCGTGGCGGAATCCAGCGACTGGAATCGCGCGCAGCAAGTGGCTCAGCAGATGAGCCAGCGCAAGTACGAAGGTAGCATTCAGGTCGTGAAACGGGCCGGCCAAACGATCTACCAAGTAGTGAGCGGGACGTACGGAACCTATCAGGCAGCTGCGAATCAGGCAAAAGCAGTTAGCCAAGCTACCGGTCAGGCACCGGTAGTAAAAGGTCCTCTGCGGCTTGAGGCGGGGCGATTCAACAGCTTGAAGGAAGCCCAGGATTGGCAAGCAATCTTCGAGGCATCAGGGATATCTGCCTATCCCGTTTTGGTGGGAGACAAGAGCAAGGCGACTTTTGCGGTATGGATTGGGGATGAGGTGAGCCAGGACGCTCTCTCAGCACTGGCAAGAAAAGCTTCAGCGGAGGTTCCAGGTTTTTCGTACAAGCAGCCTGCTACCCAGGCATATGTCGTGCTGAAACAGGACGCGTACGGCTCCAAAAGTGATACAATATGGAAGTACGTATTCTCGCCAAACGTGAAACTGACTGTCGAGCCGAAAAAAGCCGGATCCGTAGCGTTGATCGGCGTCGTGGAGCGGGACAAGCGCACCTATCGCGGGGAAATGGAGCTGTCCGAGTACAAAGGGAATTTGACCTTGGTCAATGAATTGTCCATGGAAGAGTACTTGTACGGCGTGGTCAGTTCGGAAATGGCTCCAGGCTGGCCGATCGAGGCACTCAAGACCCAGGCGGTTCTCGCCCGCACCCGTGCGGTAGGGACAGGGAATAAGTACGGGATCGCAAACTTGTCGGATACCGTCTACGAACAGGCTTATTACGGGTATACAAAGGAGTCAAAGGATATTCGGGAAGCGGTAGATGAAACGGAAGGCGAAGTCATCTACTACAAAGGAAAGATTGCCGAGTCTTTGTTTTATTCCAATGCTGGGGGGATGACCGCGGATGGAACAGAAGTGTGGGGAAATCCGGTTCCGTACCTGCGGCCCGTCATGAGCGAGGATACCGAACCGTTAGAAAAGGCGAAGATCTGGTATCTCGTTTCACTTGCTGATGGCACGCTCGGGTACATTCGGAGTGATCTGGTGAAAGTGACCGGCGGGACAAATCCAGTGGGATTGCGAATGGCGGTCGTCAGCACCAACAGCACAAACCTGCGTTCCGGCCCGAGCACGGCATATCATCGCGTGCTCTCTACGCTGCCGACAGGAGCCGAGGTTACGATCGTGTCCGAAGAGGCAGAGGAAAACGCGTATTCCTGGACGAGGGGGCCATACACACCGGCAGAGGTAGCCGGGATGATTAACGCTGTGCAGGCAAAGGGCAATGCACAGCGTGTTCCAACCAATCTCAAAAGCCTCCAGGTGACGGAGCGGGGACCGTCCGGCCGCGTTCAGGAAATGGAAGCAAACGGTATCAAAATTGCCGCAAGTTCACCGGATGCGCATCGTTCTATTTTTCAGCAAGGAGCCAGTACCTTGCGCAGCACCAAGTTTGATGTGGAGGAAATGGGGACATTCACCATTTTGGGAGCGGGAGGCAAGCGTACGACGTACCCTGCCGGAAGCGGCAATGTACAGGCGCTCAGCGCTGACGGTTACGGTTCTGTATCGGCGAATGGCTACAACGACCAGTTTCTGATTTATCGGGGAACTGATGATTGGCGTGTGGCCAGCAAGACTCAGCAGTTTCTCTTCAGAGGGACAGGCTTCGGTCATGGACTCGGCGTCTCTCAGTACGGAGCAAAAGCAATGGCAGAGAGCGGGTATGACTACAAGGAGATCTTGCAACACTACTACCAAGATGTGACAATCGAAGAGTGACGTCGAGGAAGCACATGAATTGTCATAAAAGGAGCAACGACTCGTGGATGTGCAACAATTTGATTTTGATTTGCCGGAGCATTTGATTGCCCAGCACCCCCTGGAGGAGCGCACCTCTTCCAGACTGCTGGTCCTTCGCAAAGAAACAGGGGACATCCTGCATCAACGATTTACGGATTTGATCGATCATCTTGTCCCGGGTGATGTCCTAGTGATGAATGACAGCCGGGTACTGCCTGCACGGCTGATTGGAGAAAAAGCAGAAACAGGTGCCAAGATCGAGGTTCTTTTGCTAAAATCACTCGGCGATGACCGCTGGGAAACACTCGTGAAGCCAGGGAAGCGGATGAAGCCTGGAACAGAGGTAGTCTTTGGCAACGGGCTTTTGCGCTGCACATGCCTCGATGTGACGGATACAGGCGGTCGGATCATCCAGTTTCATTACGAAGGCATTTTTTACGAAATCTTGGACCAGCTCGGCTCCATGCCGCTTCCGCCGTATATTCATGAACAGCTGGATGACCAGGAGCGCTACCAGACCGTCTACTCCCGCGAGCGTGGATCGGCAGCTGCTCCAACGGCAGGCCTTCATTTTACGAAGCCTTACTTGGAGCAGATTGCAGCAAAAGGTGTCCAGCTCGCCTATGTGACCTTGCACGTAGGACTGGGGACGTTTCGACCGGTATCAGCCGATACGATCGAAGAACACGTCATGCATTCCGAGTATTACGAGATTCCCGAAGAGACGGTGGAAATCGTCAACCGTGCCAAGGCAGAGGGCAGGCGTGTGATCGCCGTCGGTACGACTTCCTGCCGAACGCTGGAAACGGTGGGAAAAGCGCATGGAGGTAAGCTGGCTGCGACTTCCGGCTGGACGGATATTTTCATCTATCCAGGCTATTCGTTCTCCATTCTCGATGGATTGCTGACGAATTTCCACCTCCCTAAATCGACCTTGGTCATGCTGGTGAGTGCATTGGCGGGGAAAGAGAATGTCCTCCGAGCCTACAAGACGGCGGTCGAGGAAGAATACCGTTTCTTCAGTTTCGGCGATGCGATGCTGATTTTGTAGCTAATTTGTGGATATTCGCATTCGTTTATATATCCGCTAGGTCATGTGGGTTTACTTCATTGTGAGATTTTTTTATAATAGGAAAGACTTACATACATAGCTTGAGGAGTGCAAAGAGTTGGCTGTACGCTACGAACTAATCAAAACTTGCAAGCAAACCGGTGCACGTCTCGGCAAACTCCATACGCCGCATGGGACGATCGACACCCCTGTCTTTATGCCCGTCGGTACCCAGGCAACGGTAAAAACGATGAGCCCTGAAGAACTCAAGGCGATGGGTGCCGGCATTATTCTCAGCAATACGTACCATTTGTTCCTTCGCCCAGGACATGAGATTGTTCGAGAGGCGGGCGGACTGCATGGATTCATGAACTGGGACCGCGCGATTCTAACAGATTCTGGTGGATTTCAGGTCTTCAGTTTGAGCAATTTGCGCAAAATAACGGAAGAGGGAGTTTCCTTTCGTTCCCATCTGAATGGCGAAAAGCTGTTTATCGGTCCGGAAGAGGCCACACAGATTCAGAATGCGCTCGGTGCCGATATTTTCATGGCATTTGATGAATGCGCTCCTTACCCGGCTGAGTACGATTACGTGCAAAAATCGATGGAGCGAACCACTCGCTGGGCCGAGCGATGCTTGAAGGCGCATACACGCCCGAATGAACAAGCGCTGTTTGGAATCGTTCAAGGTGGA
Source organism: Brevibacillus choshinensis (assembly GCF_016811915.1). Taxonomy (NCBI): domain Bacteria; kingdom Bacillati; phylum Bacillota; class Bacilli; order Caryophanales; family Paenibacillaceae; genus Brevibacillus; species Brevibacillus choshinensis. The sequence goes on from NZ_CP069127.1 coordinate 1,966,692, forward strand.
ATGTACCATGACCTGCGCGCGCAGAGTGCAAAAGATCTGGTTTCCATGGATTTTCCTGGCTACGCGATCGGTGGATTGAGCGTTGGAGAGCCTTTCTCCCTGATGTACGAAGTGTTGGAAAGCACCGTTCCGCTCCTTCCGACGAACAAGCCTCGTTATTTGATGGGAGTGGGATCGCCTGACGCTCTGATCGACGGAGCGATCCGCGGCATCGACATGTTCGACTGTGTGCTTCCTACACGTATCGCCCGCAATGGGACATGCATGACAAGCCAGGGCAGACTGGTGATTCGCAATGCGAAGTACGCCCGTGATTTTACGCCGCTCGATCCAAATTGCGATTGCTACACCTGCAAGAATTACACCCGTGCTTACATCCGACACCTGGTCAAGTCGGAGGAAACCTTTGGCATTCGGCTTACGACGTACCACAACCTGCACTTCCTCGTGAAGCTCATGGAAAACGTGCGCCAGGCTATTGCTGAAGACCGTTTGCAAGATTTCCGCGACCAGTTTTTCGCTCAATATGGATTGGGTGAAGATAGATCTTTTTAATCGAGGGGGATTTACATGGATAGCTTAACTAATTTTTTACCGATCATCATCATGTTTGCGATTTTCTACTTCTTGCTGATCCGTCCGCAGCAAAAGAAGGCAAAAACACGTAACGCCATGTTAGCCGCAGTGAAAAAAGGCGACAAGATCGTTACCATTGGCGGCATGCACGGAACGATTCAAGAACTGACAGATGACACCGTTACGCTGCGCGTAGCTCACAATGTGAATGTTACGTTTGACCGCGGTGCCATCAACAGTGTCGTTTCCGCTAGCAATGCGGCTCCTGCAAAGACTGAGCCAGTGAAAACAGAAGCGAAAGCCGAAGAAGCAAGCGAAGAAGCGAAATAATAAAAGGAAAAAGCAGGTGGGGCAGCCCGCCTGCTTTTTTCTTTGGTTTCGGATCCAGCCAGCTTATCGTCTCGGCTTGATCCCTTTTGGCTTGTGGCTGGTGTTGATGGAATTGACTCCGAGGATGCCGCCAAGTCCTGCCAATGCAAAGGCACCGACTAGAAAGAGGAGGGTTCCCCATTGCATGGGTGCATCAAAGCCGAGGAAGCCGATGAGCAGGACGAGAATGAAATAGGTGAGCCCCGTAAGTCCGCCATAGTACCAGCCCTTGCCACCGCAACGCCGCCCTGTCACATAACCGCCAATCAATAGTCCGATGATGTTGATGACGTACGTAAAATAGGGCAGGGAGCTTTCACGCAGATTGGTAAAGCTAAGTAGAAAGGTAGCGAGCAGCGCTCCGATCAAGACGAGACCGAGCGTATACAAAAGACCTGTTAGTACAGAGGTGGAAGCACTCCGCACGGTATTTACCCCCTCACTGGTCAACTGTTTGTACCATCTATATGAAAGGCTTGGCTGACGTATTCATCTTCGCGTTGAACATTGAAAGGAATTTTCGTATGATGGATGAGGAACAAGACGGGGGTGAAGAAAGATGATTAAAACGTACTTTTATAACCACTCAGAACAGAAGATGTTTCATGACGTTGATCTCGCTACCAAAGACCAATGGCTGAAATCTCCCGAGGATTTGCTCTGGATTGATCTGTATGATGTGGGAAACAATGAACTTCCCTATATTGCCAAGATCTTCGACTTTCACCCGCTGGCAATTGAGGACTGCCTGCACGTCAGTCCGCGTGCTAAGGTAGACAAGTACGACGACTACTATTTCTTCGTCTTTCACGCCCTGCGTTATAACGAAGAGAGCGACGATGAAATTACGACGGTAGAACTGAACGTGTTTCTCGGTCCGAACTACATCGTCACGATTCACAAATCACCAATGAATACCATCGGGAGAATCGCGGCCATGTGCCACCGCAACATTTCGTACCTGAATCGGGGCCCGGATTACCTGCTGTACGCCATCGTGGATGGTATTACGGATGAATACTTCCCGATTATCGACCGAATCAGCGTGCGGATTGACGAGCTGGAGGACGAGATTTACGAGCATCAGATGGAAGAAATTACGGAAGAATTCCTGGCGCTGAAGCGAACGATTATTTTGATTCGTCGAGTGATTATGCCGCAAAAACGAATCTTCGCCAATGTAAATGGCCGTTACTCGTTCGATATATCCGAGGAAAACGTTCCGTTCTACAGTGATTTGACAGACCACTTGGAGAGGATTTCCGACTCGACGGAGACTTTCCGCGATCTGGTAAACGGTGCGCTGGATACGTACTACACCATTATCAGTGCGAAAACGACGGAAACGATGCGTGTGCTCACGATCATTTCCACCATTATCCTGCCCCTGACCTTCATCACCGGTTTATTTGGAATGAATACCTTTGCGTGGCTGGGTGAAGAAGCGGAGAAGTACATGCTCATCATCGCGCTTGTCATCATGTTGGCCATGACTTTTGCGATGCTCCATATATTCCGCAAGCGCAAGTGGCTGTAATTGGCGCTTATAGTTGCCCCCTCGCTGAACAAGACTAGTAGCAAATGTTCAGTGGGGGGCGCAAGAAGTGGAAGATATGACAACTGCATTGCTACGCACCCTGTTTTCGTATTTTTTTCTGCTGGTGATGCTGCGATTGATGGGGAAACGGGAGCTGGGCAAGCTTTCCGTTTTTGATGTAGTCATTTCCATCATGCTGGCGGAAATGGCTGTTCTGGCGATCGAGGAGATCGACAAACCGGCGAGCCTGTTTTACATACCGATGATGCTCATTGGGGTTTTGGAGATCGCAATGGCGTATATCTCCTTGAAAAGCAAAAAAGTCCGAGACGTGGTAGACGGCTCGGCAGACATCATTATTGAAAATGGTGAGATCAGGGAAGGCGCGATGCGGAGAAATCGCCTAAACATGGATGATCTGATGGTGCATCTGCGTCAAAAGAACGTCAAGAACATAGCGGATGTAGAATTCGCTCTGTTGGAGCCGACAGGACAGATGAGCGTTTTTTTAAAAGCGCGCAAGGATCCGGTCACTCGAGAGGACTTGGGCATATCCGAGCATGAATCATCTGGCCCTGTTTCCTACAAGGGTCTGCCCATCCCGCTAATCCTCGACGGCAAAGTCCGGATGGAAGCTCTCAATAAAATCGGGCAAAATGAGCTTTGGCTCAAACGGGAAATTCGCAAGTACGGAATAAAAGATATTCGAGAGGTATCGTTCTGCAGCATTGACGAGCGCGGAATCATTTACCTGGATAAGAAAGACAAACAGCCGCTGCAGTAATCCTCAGCGGCGTGGAAAAAAGATTGCCAATTGTTCGCCGATCCATGGGATGCGGCGAACGTCTTGTTTGCCCAGAACGCGCATCGCGACCAGCAAGACGACGTACAGCACCGTGCTGACCATCGTGCAGACGAGCAAGAGCTGTCCGATGGATGTATCCATGAACCAATGCTTTGCCATGTAGGAGCCAGCGTAACCCATGGCGATCATGGCGGCCCCGATCTTGCCAAATTCGCGAATGTCGATGGTGAAGCCGATCTTTTTGATGAGGCTGGCAAAATGGAGCAGAGTGACCAGCGTGATTCCGATGTTGAGTGCAATCACGGTCCCATGGATGCCAAAGGCGGGTTGAGCCGTAAACAGAAACATGGCTGCTGTTTTCACGATCGCACCAATGAGGGTGTTGCGAAAGACGACCTGAGCGTAATCCAGTCCTTGCAAGGCTGCAGCGAGTGGCGCCTGAAAAAAGAGGAAGACAGAAAAAGGCGCCATCTCTTTTAACAGAAGTCCGACCTCATGAAATTGGTTTCCGTAGATCAATCCGCACAGCGGTTCAGCAAAAATGGTCAGCAATACCGTGCAGGGTGCTCCTATTACGAGTGTGATCCGCATCGACTGATAGATGCGACGATGCACGAGGGGAGCATTATTTTGATAGGCGGCTTCCGCGACGGCAGGAACGAGGGAAATCGACAAGGAATAGGTAAGGAATGTCGGAAACATCAAAAGCGGTACGGCCATTCCTGCGAACTGCCCGTACAAGCCCGTAGCGGTCGATGTGGTGAATCCGGCGATGACGAGGGCAAGCGGGACGAGCATCGGCTCCAGGACATAGGCGATGGAGCCGATCATTCGGCTCATGGTCACCGGCAGCGCCACGTGAATCAATTGGCGCAGGCTCGCTTTGCTCGCGGACACCGCTTGAAGAAATGGCTTTTCCAAAAGCAGGGATGCTGTATGCTTGCTTCCTTTTCGATATTGCCACAAGATGTACAAGAGTCCGGCCGCTTCTCCGAAAATGATGCTGCCTACTGCCCCTGCCGTCGCGTACTCGATGCCGGCTGGCAAAAAGGTGATCGTCATCACGACGACCAAGGCCATTCTGACCATTTGCTCCACCAGCTGCGAGATGGCCGTCGGAATCATGTTCTGTTTGCCTTGGAAGTACCCCCGCAGCACCAGGGAAATGCTGGAGATGGGAATGACGGGAATGGCTGCGAGCATGACGATGTGAGCGCGCGGGTCCGCAAACAAACTGCTGGCGATCAAGTGAGAGAATAGCAGAAGAATGGAGCACAAGATCAGGCTGATCCCACCCGCAACAGACAGTGCCAATACGAGAAACCGGCGAGTCAATCGTGGGTTTTTGGCCGCTTCCGTTTCCGCGACCTGCTTTGCGATCGCGACAGGCAATCCGAATGTGGTCAAGGTGATCAGGAAGTACAAGAGGGGCACGACCATCTGGTAGAGACCCATCCCTTCTGCGCCGATGATACGGGAGAGCACGATTCTGTGGGCAAATCCGAATACTTTTGTCACGCCGCCTGCGATGATGAGGATGACCGTCCCGTAAAAGAATGACTGTCTCATGGAGGGCTCCTTTGCAAGGAAATTCACTTAATACAGAATATGGACGTGCCACAGTCGGCATGACTACTTTGGGGAGGGAATAAAAAGATGGACCAAGCGGAAAAAGATGGTTGGTTTCGGCATGTTTCAAGTATTTGCCAGAGCAAAGCGGAAGAATTTGCCTTGCTCGGCTATGAAAATGTGACGGCAAAAGATATTTGGGAGTGTGTCAGCCATGCGTACAAGGAGATCCCGCCGATGCACCGCCTGGTCAATGATGTCCTGTCCCTGAAGCCCAACAAGTACATGAATTACCTCATGATCCAAATGTATCGAAATTCATGATGAAACTTCCTCGCCGCACATTCGTATGAAAGAAAATGTGCAAGCAAGCGCAAGGGGTTGGTTACCATGGTTCACTTTTCCAGCAATAATTGACACGTTTTTTCATACTTCGCTATAATGGGCATACTGGTTTCTCGTCAAGGGACGGGACCCTGTTACGAAAGAGGGGTATTACTGCGATGATAAAATGGGGAAGATTCCTCCTGTTCCTGGTTGTTGTAGCCTTACTCGGCACGTTGGTAGCAACGACGACCACGCAGGTGGCAGGTAAGATCACACTCGGTCTGGACCTTCAAGGTGGTTTTGAAATTTTGTATGAAGTAGAACCGCTTGAAGCTGGACACAAAGTTGATATTGATTTGCTCAAATCAACTGCACACATGATTGAGAGGCGGATTAACATTGGTGGCGTGGTAGAGCCCGTTATCGATACAGAATTGCCGAACCGTATTCGTGTGAAAATCGCTTCGCAATCCGCCGACCAGGACAAGCTTCGCGAACTGATCGGGAAACCCGCTGTATTGACTTTCCGTGACGAGGCTGGAAAAACGATACTGCGCGGCAGCGATTTGGCTCCGAATGGCGCAGCAGTCGGCTACGATGACTTGAAACGTCCTTTGGTAACCGTGAAATTCTCTGATGCGAAAAAATTGGAAGATGTAACGCGTGCGAATCTACATAAACGCATGGCGATTTATCTGGATGAAAACTTGCAAACGAACCCGACCATTCAATCGGTCATCACGGGCGGCAGTGCGCAAATCACGGGGGATTACACTCGGGAATCCGCTCAGGAGCTGGCTGACCTGCTGAACTCCGGTGCGATGCCTGCCAAGCTGATTGAGAAACAGGTAACTTCTGTGGGCGCTTCCCTGGGTGCGCTTGCTCTGCAAAAAACGATTTATGCGGGATACATCGGGGCGGCCTTGATCTTCTTGTTCATGCTGTTCGTGTACCGCATGCCAGGTATGATTGCGAACATTACACTGGCTGGATTTACGTATTTCTGTCTGGTCGTACTTGATTGGATGGACGCAACGCTGACATTGCCGGGGATCGCAGGTTTCATTCTCTCGATCGGTATTGCCGTGGACGCGAACATCATTACGTACGAGCGCATTCAGGAAGAAATTCGTTCCGGAAAAACGATCCTTTCGGCATTCCGTGCCGGTGAACGTCGTTCCTTGATCACCATTTTGGACGCACATATCACAACATTGATTGCGACTGGCGTGCTGTTCTACTTTGGGACGAGCTCCATCCAAGGATTCGCCGTTGTCCTCGCCATGACGATCGTCGTAAGTATCATTACCAACGTGTTCGGATCTCGATTCCTCCTCTGGCTGGTTATCCGCTCCAACATGTTTAAAAAGCCGTTCTGGTTCGGAGTAAAGGAGAGTGAGATCGGTGAGCTTTAATAATCACGACACGGTCGTTCGATTTGATATCGTAAAAAACCGCCGGAAGTTTTTTATCGGATCTTCCGCGATTATCATCATTGGCTTGCTGTTCATCCTGATCCAAGGTCTGCATCTGGGCGTAGACTTCAAAGCGGGTACACGCCTTGACCTCTATATTGGGAAAGAATTCAAGCCTGCAGAAGTAGAGGCAATCATCAAGGAGAAAATTCCGGATGTGGCGTTCTCTCCAGTAACGACGTACGGTACGTACCAGGCCTTCACTCGTTTTGATAAAACGGTCTCATCCGACACGCTGATGGTAGTGGAGCAGTCGTTGAAAGCGAAATACGGGGACCAGGTAAACAAGCAAGTATCCACGGTAGACCCGAGTATTGCTCAAGAGATGGTGAAAAAAGCGGCAATCGCTGTAGCGGTCGCTTCCATCGGGATTGTCATCTACATCGCGATACGTTTTCAGTGGCTCTTCGGGGTTGCGACAGTTGCTGGTCTGCTGCATGACGTTTTTATCCCGATCGCGATTTTCTCCATTTTGGGGCTTGAGGTCGATCTGACCTTCATCGCAGCGCTTTTGACGATTCTCGGTTACTCCATTAATGACAAAATCGTTATTTTTGACCGGATCCGTGAAAATCTCAGAACCATGAAATCCAGGAGCATTGAAGATCTGGAGCATCTCGTAAACGTATCCCTTTGGCAGACCATGCGCCGCTCCGTTTACACGGTAGCGACCGTATTCTTCACCGTATTGGCAATTGCATTGCTGGGTAGCGAGAGCATCCGCAATTTCTCTTTGGCCCTGTTGTTCGGTCTGGTAAGCGGTACCTATTCTTCGATCTTTATTGCTGCTCAAATTTGGGTGAATTTAAAAGAACGGAATATGCTGAAGAAGAAAGCATAAGCCTAACGCAGTTTCTTCTCATAACAGCCTGTTCAAAAATGCCGCGGGGAAGCTCCCCGCGGTTTTCTACTTCATGAGCATAGGTCCCCCCTTATTTTACGCAGTTGTCAGTCTCACGCTCCATCCTCTATAATGAATGAGGATTGGAGGTGGGCTCATTGTTGAAAGCGAAATCACGCTGGCAACTGGCAGCTTACGATGAACAATTGGCAGCGTCCATTGCTGCTGAGTGTGGGTTGACTCCGCTTGTTTCCAAGCTGTTGGTGATTCGCGGTCTTGATTCACCACAGAAGGCTCGAGACTTTCTTCACGCAGGTCCCCAGCTGTTCCATGACCCATTCTTGCTGCATGGCATGGAGGAGAGCGTACATCGCATCAGGCAAGCCATCGAGAAGAGAGAACCGATCTGTATTTACGGAGATTACGATGCGGATGGAGTCAGTTCGACATCGTTAATGGTACATTTGTTGCGACAATTGGGCGCGGTATTTGATTACTACATCCCCAACCGATTTACAGAAGGGTATGGGTTACATAAAGACGCACTCTCTCAACTTCACCAGAGCGGTTACAAGCTGATCATTACTGTCGATACCGGGATCAGTGCGGTAGAGCAGGTAGAATTTGCGAACCAACTGGGTCTTGAGGTCATCGTAACCGACCACCACGAACCTCCGGCTGTCATCCCGGAGGCATTTGCTGTGATTAATCCGAAAAAGCCGGGCTGTTCGTACCCGTTTGATATGCTGGCGGGTGTAGGTGTGGCTTTCAAGCTCGGGCATGCGCTTCTGGGAGAAGCTCCCTTGCATCTCGCCGATCTGGCAGCATTGGGAACTATCGCCGACCTCGTTCCGCTGGTAGACGAAAACCGTATCTTGGCGAGAGCAGGTTTAAAACGCTTGAACCAGACTCGAAATGTCGGACTGCAGGCGCTCGTCCGCGTGTGTGGACTAGCCGATACCGAGCTGTCAGCCGGCCATGTCGGATTTGCACTCGGACCGCGGTTGAATGCTAGCGGAAGGCTGGAGACAGCAGAATCGGCAGTCAAGCTGTTGACGACAGAAGACCCCGCCGAAGCGGAGCAATGCGCCCAAGCTTTGGACGACCTGAATCGTGAGAGACAAGAGCTCGTGCAGACGATGACCGAAGAAGCGATTCAGATGGTGCATGAGCATTTTCCGCCTGACGATCATAAGGTACTGGTGGTAGCTAAGGAAGGCTGGAACGTCGGAGTCGTGGGGATTGTCGCCTCTCGCCTGGTGGAGACTTTCTATCGGCCTACCATTGTACTCGGGATCGATCCCGTCAAAGGTACAGCCAAGGGTTCTGCACGCAGCATTGCTGGTTATGATATGTATGAGGCGCTGACGGCTTGCAAGGAATGGCTGCCGCACTTTGGCGGACATACGATGGCAGCAGGCATGACATTGCCTACGGAAAACCTCGACCCGCTGCGTCAGCGCTTAAATGAGCTGGCCAAAGAGTGGCTGACCCCTGAAGACTTTACACCGCTGACCAAGGTGGATGTATCCATGGACATACAGGAAGTCAGTCTGGATGCCGCTGAGCAGCTCGAACAGCTGGCCCCGTACGGAATGGGGAACCCTACACCGCTTGTCCTGCTCGAAGACGTGGAAACCAGCGGGATGCGCACCATTGGTCGAGATGACAATCACTTGAAGTGCTCCTTGCAAAAAGCGGGGACGACCGTTGACGCCATAGGCTTCAACTGGGCCCATGTCACGAAAAAGGTAACGCCCAAAGCGAAGTTCCGCGTGCTTGGCGAGCTATCCGTCAACGAATGGAACGGGAATCGCAAACCGCAGTTGACCATACGTGATCTGGCGGTGCCTCATCAGCAAGTGTTTGACTGGAGGGGAAGCCGAGATAAATGGGACAAATGGCTTTTGCTAGCGGCAGAGCCGAATTCCCGCACGATCTTGTTTCGGGAAGAAAGTTACGAGTCGCTGAGCTCAAAGGCTACGGCTGAGCAGGTGCAGTCCATCGTTTTGGTAGGGGTCGCTCCTTTCAAGGAGACAGCTTCCACGCTGCAAAATGTGGTTCTGTACGACATGCCCAAGAGCCGTGCCCAATTGAAGGAGATCTTGGCCGAGGTAAGTCAGGCAGAACGCATCTACTGCCTGTTTGGTGACCCTGATCTGGGAATGGAAAAGCTATCTTGCCCTGGGCGTGAGCACTTCAAGCAATTGTACCAATTTCTTTTGCAAGTGCCTGTGGTCCCGCAGATTCATTTGGATGCACTGGCTAAAAAGCTGAAGTGGAAGCGCAATCTGCTAGACGGCATGATCGCCATCTTCATGGAGCTCGGGTTTCTGGCAGAAGAGCCAGGACAGTACCGACTGCAAAATCCCGAGGGAAAACGTCCTCTGGAGAGCTCCATGCTTTACCAGGCTTGGAAGGAAGAATCCGAGCTGGCAACGGACTTGCTGCTGTCATCTTCAGATGAATTGATTCGAACGCTTCATCAGTTGGTGGAACCTGCCACCTTATAGGAGGAATTATTCATGGATTTCAAACAATACATTCGCGTCATTCCTGATTTCCCGCAGCCTGGGATTCGCTTCAAAGACATCACGACGCTGCTCAAAGACGGTCCAGCATACCGCGCTGCGATCGAGGAGCTGGCTGTTTTTGCTCGTGAAGTTCAGGCAGACGTCATCGCAGGACCGGAAGCACGCGGGTTTGTCGTAGGTGCGCCACTGTCTTATGAAATGAGCATCGGGTTTGTACCGATCCGCAAGTCTGGCAAGCTGCCATACGAATCCATCAAAGCAGACTACGACCTCGAATACGGAAAGGATGCTCTCGCCGTGCACGTCGATGCGATTGTGCCTGGGCAACGTGTGCTGATCGCGGACGACCTGCTTGCGACGGGTGGGACCATCGAGACTACGATCAACCTGATTGAACAACTGGGAGGAAAAGTCGTGGGAGCAGCGTTCTTCATCGAGCTGTCTTACCTGGATGGACGCAAAAAAATCGGAGACATCCCAGTGAAATCCTTGGTGCAATATTAATAACGTAGCAACCTGAAAACGGGCCGAACGCCCGTTTTTTGCTTATTTCCTAGACTGTTCATACTTTACAGGGGAAATCAGCTTTACAATACGAACGACTTACAAGATAATAGTATGAAATAGACATGATTATCTTTTTCCATCCTAACGCAGAACGATTTTGTGAACCGGCTTCGCAGGTCTTTTTTTTACTATCAGAAAGTGAGACGGCTTCGCCTACGGCAAGGCAAGCTCGGTTTTCTCATATACTATCGTTTTTCTGTCGTTCTTTCTCTGGCAGGCTGATAGGAAAGTCCATGCAAAGGCTTCGACCGGCTCCTTCGTAAGAACTTCAATCAGAAGCTTTTTTTACCGTATAGGAATTCGTCAGTCGAACACACTCATGAATTCAGGAGCACATGACGAAGTACCTCAGCGCCCGCTTCATGCGTTGCTGCGGTATAACTTTCCGCGTAAGCGCGGTCGCCCAACTTTGAGCAAACCTCAGTCGAGGCTTTGTTATGAGAGGATAAGGGAAGGGAACTATGATTACCGGCATTGATGAGGTAGTAAAAAAAGCTAGCACGTATTTATCCGAGACGGATTTAGATCTGATTACACGCGCGTATCAGTTGGCTGATCAAGCACACGAGGGCCAGGTGAGAAAATCCGGTGTTCCGTACATCATGCACCCGATCGCCGTAGCGGGCATTCTCGCTAACCTGCACATGGATGCAGTCACGATCGCAGCGGGCTTTTTGCACGATGTCGTAGAAGACACCGAGATCACACTTGATTACCTTCGGGAGCAGTTTGGACCGGATGTGGCCCTCTTGGTTGACGGCGTGACGAAGCTGGAAAAAATTAAATACAAATCCAAAGAAGAGCAGCTCGCGGAAAACCACCGCAAGATGCTGATTGCTATGGCTCAGGATATCCGGGTCATCATGATCAAGCTGGCTGACCGTTTGCACAACATGCGAACTTTGCGGCACATGTCAGAAGAAAAGCAGCGGGAAATTTCCGATGAGACGCTGGAGATTTTCGCACCACTGGCTCACCGCTTGGGGATCGCGTCTGTCAAATGGGAGCTGGAAGACACATCCCTTCGCTACTTGAATCCCCAACAGTACTACCGGATCGTCAATCTGATGCAGAAGAAGCGGGTAGAGCGCGAAGCCTATCTGAACGAAGCCTCTGATACGATCCGCGAGAAATTGGGCGAGCTGAATATCGAGGCGGAGATCTCCGGCAGACCGAAGCACATCTACAGCATCTACAAGAAGATGACGAAGCAAAACAAGCAGTTCAACGAGATTTACGACCTGCTTGCCCTGCGCATCATCGTGAATGACATCCGCGACTGCTATGCGGTCCTGGGGATTGTCCATACCTTGTGGAAGCCGATGCCGGGACGCTTCAAAGACTATATTGCAATGCCGAAAACCAACATGTACCAGTCCTTGCATACGACGGTGATCGGACCAAAAGGCGAACCGCTGGAAGTGCAAATCCGCACGTGGGATATGCATCAGACGGCAGAGATCGGGATCGCGGCTCACTGGGCCTACAAAGAGGGCAAAAATGTCGTGCAAGGCTCGTTCGCCGAGAAGCTGGGCAATCTGCGTGAGATGATCGAAGGCGGCTCTGAAGAAGCGCCAAACGCTCAGGAATTCATGGAAAGCCTCAAGCAAGACCTGTTCTCGGATACGGTATTCGTTTTCACACCAAAAGGCGATGTCGTAGAGCTCCCGAAAGGCTCCGTGCCGCTCGACTTCTCCTACCGGATTCACTCCGCTGTCGGAAATCGAACGATCGGTGCGAAAGTGAACGGCAAGATCGTGCCGCTCGACTATGCGATGAAGACCGGAGATATCATTGAAATTCTGACCTCCAAGCATTCGTACGGACCGAGCCAGGATTGGCTCAAGATGGCGAAGTCCGCGCATGCCCGCAACAAAATCAAGCAATGGTTCAAGAAAGAGAAGCGCGAAGAAAACGTCGCAAAAGGGCAGCAGATGGTGGAAGCTGAGGTCAAGGCCCGCAGCTTTGACATCAAGGAAGCGATGACGGAGGCAAACCTGAAGGAAGCAGCGGCGCGGTTCAACTTCCAGGGGGCCGAGGACATGTTCGCAGCGGTCGGCTACGGTGGAATCACCGCTTCGCAAATCGTGACTCGTCTGGTCGACAAGCTGCGTCGGGAGCGGGAAGAGCAGAATCCAGTCATCCCTGAATACAAGCCGAATCCCGCCCAGCATGCTGGAAAGAGCGAATCCGGGGTCAAAGTACGCGGTGTAGACAACCTGTTGGTACGTATATCCCGCTGCTGTACGCCGGTCCCAGGTGACCAGATCATCGGGTTCATCACGAGAGGCCGCGGTGTTTCCGTGCATAGGCTCGACTGCCCGAATGTGCTGACAGATGAATGCACGGAACGACTGATCGACGTCGAATGGGACACCGATTTCAAGCACAACTTCAATGTGGAGATCGAAATCACGGGCAATGATCGCAGCGGCCTCCTGAACGACGTGCTTCAAGTCGTTGCAGAGACCAAAACGAACATCGCTGCTGTGAGTGGAAAGGCGGACAAAAACCGTGTCGCAACCATTCACATGACGATTTCCATCAGCAATGTGGATCATCTGCAAAAGGTTGTGGAGCGCATCAAGCGCATCAAGGATATTTATTCGGTTCGCCGGATTTTGAGCACCTAGTCCTTCGTGGATTGGGTGTTCTTCTTTACATAAATGTGTCAGCAGCGAAGAGAAAGGAATGGACGAGAGATGAGAGTAGTCGTGCAGCGCACCCGGGAAGCGAGTGTAACAGTAGCAGGAGAAGTAGTGGGACAGATCGAGCACGGCTTGATGCTGCTCGTGGGAATTACACACGAGGATGGCGAAAAGGAAGTGGAATTCGTCGCCGATAAAATAGCCAACCTGCGCATCTTTGAAGACGAGGAAGGGAAAATGAATCACTCCGTATTGGAGACAGGCGGTCAGATCCTTTCTGTCTCTCAATTCACGCTGTACGGCGATTGTCGCAAAGGGAGAAGACCCAATTTCATGGCGGCGGCGAGACCAGAGCACGCAGAGCCTTTGTATGAGCTCTTCAACAAAAAGCTGCGGGAAAAAGGGCTGCAAGTGGAGACGGGACGCTTTGGCGCGATGATGGATGTCCGCCTGCTCAACGACGGGCCTGTTACACTGATTGTAGAATCGTAATGGAGACAGGGGGGCGTACGTATGGGGCGTGAAGCGCTGGTAGTAGGCGGCAGTGGAATGCTTGCTGATGCGACCATCTGGCTGGCCCGTGAAGGCTACCATGTGAGCGTGGTTGGGCGGGATCGAGGCAGGCTGGAACGAGTCGCAAATGATTCGTCCACACCTGATCGGTTTACCCTTCTGGACTTGGACTACCAAGACTCCACAGCGCTTTTGCAGGCGATGGCGAGGCTTCAATCCGATCGAGGTGAGATGGATCTGGTTGTGGCGTGGATCCACCAGACGGCTCCGGAGGCGTTGTCGATCATCCAGCGGGCATTTTCCGGGCAGGAAAAGGCGTGGCGCTTGTATCATGTTTGCGGGAGTCGAGCATGGATCGATCCTCCCACAGTGCAGGAGGTCCCTTCATGCCTGTATCGCCGCATCATCCTCGGTTTTGTGCCGGGAGAGCCTGCATCCCGTTGGCTGACAAATGATGAGATCGCAGGAGGAGTCGTACAGGCGATCAAAGCTGATCGTCCGCAGTCTATCGTGGGGAGCGTGGAGCCGTGGGAGAAACGGCCCGGCTACTGATGCATATCGTAGGCAAGAAAAAAGAACGCGGGAGCTTTTGTCCTGCGTTCTTTTTGTTATATGAGCGCTTAGCTGCCTTGCGTGTTTTGCGAGGAGAAGAACTGGATGATCCCTTTGTATAGGCCTTCCGCGGCCAAATCCTGCTGTTTTTCGGAGCGGACGCGAACCTCCTCGTTGTAGTTGGAGAGGAAGCCGATCTCTGCCAAAATGGAAGTCACGGGATTTTCACGCAAGACGAAGTAATCTCCAAAGCGGGATTGCAGGTCTTTGTAGTTTGTGGCTTTGACCAGCTCATTTTGAACCAGGGAGGCCAGCTTGCTGGAGTTGCCTTGGTTGTAGTAGAAAACGATCGAGCCGTTTGTGGCGGTATTGGGATGCGTGTTGTGATGGACACTGACGAATATATCGGCTTTGTTTACGATGGCGACATCCACACGTTGCTGCAAAGTCAGCTTGCGATCGTCCGGCCTGGTCATGATGACTTTTGCCCCAGCCGCTTCGAGCTTGTTGCGCAGCAAAAGAGCCACTTGCAGGTTGACCGTCTTTTCCAAAGTGGAAAAGCTCAAGCCTGTTGCGCCATTGTCGTTGCCGCCATGGCCTGCGTCCACGACGATGACCTTTCCGGCCAATTCATTGGAACGGATCACGGCAGGCGTGCCACTGGCGGAAACGAGCCATCCTGCGATGTATCCGCTAGTACCGTTGCCCAGGGTCACTTGGAACCAATCTCCTGCTTTGTTTGTGATCGCAAACTTTTCTCCGGTCTGCGCGAGCGAGATGACATCATGCTCAGTACCTGGGCCGGAGCGAATATTCGTATCAGGATTGATGATGGTGACGTAAGGTCCGCTCGGTGTAGGATAAGTCGGTTGGGAGACCGTGACGAGCCAACCTGCGACCCATCCCGTTTTGCCATCTGGAGCCTGTACGCGGTACCATTCGCCTTGTTTTTCCATGATGGTCAGCGTGGTGCCAATTGCCAAGGTCCCGAGAATTCCACTGGAAGTGTTGGCCCCGCTGCGCAAATTGAGTCCGTCCGTATTCACTCTGGCTGTTTGTTTGGCAGCAGATGGCTGTCCGGTTGGCCCAGGAGTGACGACGGGTGGCTGTGCAGGAGTACCTGAGGTGTCCGCGGCCTCTCCAGCACCGGTAGTCGGAAGGGAAGGCATCGAGCCTTCATCTGTGGAAAACCAGGCGTTTACCCCATCGTATTGAAATTGAATCCAGCCGTTCTGCTGCTTGATGACCGTGACATTTTCTCCCGCGTGCAGCTGTCCGATTGCTGGCGTACTGGCATCGGGCGTGGCATACACGTAGGGGGCAAATTCCAGAGTGAGGCTGGCCCCTTGCACGGCACCCGGCTTTGCAGGTGTGCCTCCGTCTGCTTGTGTGACGGGCGGAGTGGTTGGAGTAGGGGGAGGTGCTGCAGGATTTGCCTGTCCACCGCTCGTGGTCTCCTTGACCAACCAGGAAGCCACCCAGCCTTTTGTCTGACCAGAGAGCTGAATCTGTATCCATTGCCCATTTTTTTGCACGATAGGGTAGCGCGTTCCCGGATTGATCGTCTGTACGACGGCATATGTCTGGCCGGGACCTGAGCGCACATTGAGTCCATCGGTTGTGCTCTCGATCTGGGGTGCAGGTGCAGCCGTCTGCTGGGCTGTGACTAGCCAGTTGGCCACCCAACCTGTTTTGCCATCCGGCAGTTTTACTTGTATCCAGTCATTTTTCGTGGCGACGACTGGCAATGCCGTTTTCATAGGGAGTGTAGTGATGATGGTATCCTGAAGGCTTGGACCTGAACGGACGTTGAGCTTGTCCACAGAAACCTGAACAGAACCGGCGGCCCAAGCTGTTGTGAGTGGGAGAGAAACGGCGCATGCGATAGTCAGGAGCGACATCAGGAACTTTTGACGAAACACTTGTGTGACATCCTTTCCAGCTGATTGATGTTTGTCAATCTTCTTTTTCTTGCCTCTTTTTGGCAAAGTTTTTTTGCAAAGGTATCTTTTTCGCCTCGTATCCTGCTTTTTCCTGCATCTTCCGACAAACTTCTTCACGGTTTTCGAGGGTTGTTTTTCCCGCTTGGCGGCAATAATAGGGGAAGAACATTGCAACCAGGAGGAATACGGCGTGAGACAGTCAGACAAGGAAACATTCGCCCAGGACCTGAACCGAAAACTGTTTTCCGTCGATTTTCACGATTTTTTGGAAAAAGAGTCGACGCTCAATGACGTGGAAATGTCGAGGGAGTTCAACATCAGCGTGAGAGATGTCCAGCATTTGCGCAGAAAACGGAAGTAATGGACAGGATTGCTTGTAGGTGTTGCCGCTCGGATGGTTGACCTGCTTACTTCCGGTCAGCTAAGATGTAGAGTGGCATACTGAAGGGCAGGTGTAGCTATGATTGAGATTACGTGCGTGGGACACGCATTTGAGCGGGAGCTTTCCCTGATTCTCGCTTTGTTTTATGAAGACCCGCAGCTCGCGTTCACGAGCCAGTGGACAGATGAGCCGGGCTTAAAGCTCAGACTCACCCTGACGCTGCGTGAAGACGGCGTGCTGGCGACAGGAGAATTATTTGACGGTACTCGTCAAATCCATCACCAGGTCAATCGCAGCTATGTGTCCCGCGAAGAAAAAGCGATGCGCAAAACGGCGAAGCAAGCTCTTTGCTATGCTTTGCTGTTAATACTGGAAGAATATACAGGAATGGAGCAAGGCTGGGGGATCTTGACAGGCATCCGCCCGACGAAGCTGCTGCACCAGATGAATGTGGCCGGAATCGGGAAAGCCGAGGCGCATCAGCGATTGCAAGAAGATGTGATCCTGCGCCCGTACAAGCTGCAGCTCCTCCAGAATATCGTGGATCGGCAACTGCAGGTCGTACCGGATCTGTACCAGATCGACCAGGAGCTGTCCGTGTACATCGGGATTCCATTCTGCCCGACGAAATGCGCGTATTGCACGTTCCCTGCCTATGCGATTCGCAGCCATACGGCATCGGTCAATCCGTTTCTCGAGGGACTCCACTACGAAATGGAGCAGCTCGGAAAATGGCTTACGGACAACGATCAGCGGATCACTTCGATCTACTTTGGCGGAGGGACGCCGACGAGCATTACGGCCGACGACATGGATCAGCTGTTCCAGACGATGCACCGCTCTTTTCCGCACATGGATAAGGTCAGGGAGCTGACGGTAGAGGCTGGAAGACCGGATACGATCACCCGGGAGAAGCTGGATGTCATGAAGCGCTGGGAAGTGGACCGGATCAGCATCAATCCGCAATCGTTCACGCAGGAGACGCTGAATGCAATCGGCAGACATCACACCGTCGAAGAAACGATCGAGAAGTACCACCTCGCCATGGAGATGGGCCTCACCAATATCAACATGGACTTGATCATCGGCCTGCCTAACGAAGGTGTGGCCGAGCTCGCACACAGTCTGCAGGAAGTGGAAAAGCTCATGCCAGCTTCCCTGACGGTCCATACGTTGTCGTTCAAGCGTGCATCGGAAATGACGCAAAACAAGGAACGCTACAAAGTGGCAAGCCGCGAAGAAATCAGTGAAATGATGGAAATGGCGTCGAGTTGGACTGCGGCAAACGGATACGACCCATACTACCTGTACCGTCAGAAAAACATTCTGGGGAATCTGGAGAATGTCGGCTACTCCAAGCCAGGTCAGGAGAGCATCTACAACATCATGATCATGGAAGAGGTCCAGACCATTCTCGGCCTCGGCTGTGGAGCGGTATCCAAGCTGATGGCGCCGGGAAGCGGCAAGCTGACACGCTGGCCGAACCCAAAGGATCCCAAGACGTACAACGATACGTATCGGGTACTGGTAGAGAACAAGCTTCGTGATCTGGACGACATATATTTCGGAAAAGCCACTTCTCTGGCACAATAATTGCTTTGTAAAAAAACTTTTATAATAGCGCCTGTTGACTCCGAGTAAGCAGGTTTGCTATGATTCACAATAAGCTTTTGAAACAGGAATATGGATCTGATGACGGGAACAAGTATCCAAGAGACGATATTCAGAGAGAGAGTGCCGTGGCTGAGAGTGCTCTCATAGACGACTTGGTGAATGACATCCCCGAAGACCGCAGTGAACGGCAGAAGCTGCATTGGCTTCCTCAGTAACTGACAGGCGTCCGCCGGCGTTATCGGCTTTATGAAGAGGAGTGACTCAACGGTCGCTCAATCAGGGTGGCACCACGGGAGTTAAAACCAGTCTCTCGTCCCTGACCTGTAGTTTGCGCTACAGGTCAGGCGGCGAGGGGCTTTTTTATTTTCTTAATCATAATGGGGGTTCAGACGAATGACGCGCATTCAAATTCCTCGCGGTACGCAGGACATCATGCCCGGTACCGTAGAGCTGTGGCACTACGTGGAGGCCAAAGCCCGCGATTTGTGCCGACGCTCCAATTATCAGGAAATCCGCACTCCGCTGTTTGAGAGCACTGAGCTGTTCCAGCGCGGCGTAGGCGAGACCACCGACATCGTGGAAAAAGAGATGTACAGTGTGGCGAATCCACGCAGCACGGATGCCCTCACACTGCGTCCAGAGGGGACGGCCGGGGTCGTTCGCTCCTATGTGGAGAACAAATTGTACGGCTCACCGAATCAACCGACGAAGCTGTACTACCTGGGGCCGATGTTCCGGCATGAGCGCCCACAGGCAGGCCGTTACCGTCAATTTGTTCAGTTTGGTGCAGAAGCGATCGGGTCCAGTGACCCGGCGATTGACGCGGAAGTGATCGGCCTTGCGATTCGTCTGTATCAGGAGCTGGGCTTGACTGGACTCAGCGTCGAGCTGAACAGCGTAGGCACGCTGGAAGACCGCGCTCATCACCGCGAGCATCTGCTGGCTCATCTGAATGGCGTGCGGACTGAGCTGTGCGAGGATTGCCAATCCCGGATCGATCGAAATCCGCTGCGCGTGCTCGACTGCAAAAACGAGAAGTGCAAGTCTCTGACCAAAGATGCGCCATCGATTCTCGACTACTTGAGCGAAGAGTCGGCTGCACATTTTGAAGCCGTGAAAGGCTACCTGACCGCGCTGGATATCCCGTACCACGTGAATCCACGTCTGGTTCGCGGGCTGGATTACTACACCCTGACCGCGTTTGAGATCAAGATGGCAGAGATCGGTGCGGTAGAGACCTTGTGCGGCGGCGGCCGCTACAACGGGCTGGTGGCAGAGCTCGGCGGCGATGATATGCCGGGTATCGGCTTTGCACTCAGCATCGAGCGATTGCTGCTGGCGCTGGAAAAACAAGGCGTGCAGCTGCCGATCAGTGGTGGGATCGATTGCTTCGTAGTCGTACAATCGCCAGAGGCAAAAACACAGGCATTCGTCCTCGTGGATCAATTGCGTCGGGCGGGAATTGCGGCTGAGCTCGATTACCTCGATCGCAAAATGAAGGCACAGCTGAAGCAAGCCGATCGCCTGTCTGCTCGTTTTACCGCGATCATCGGTGAGACGGAGCTGGCAAACGGCACTGTCGTATTGAAAGAGATGGCAACAGGCGAACAGCAAGAGGTCAAACGAGATGAGCTCGTGACCGCGCTGAGCGCAAAATTACAACCTACAATCTAGGAATTGAGTGGAGGATATCAAAATGGCATGGCAATATCGCACCGTACATTGCGGAGAAGTAACAAAAGAACACGTCGGACAGGAAATCGTCCTGAATGGATGGGTACAAAAGCGTCGTGACCTCGGCGGAGTTATTTTCATCGACTTCCGTGACCGTACCGGCATCGTGCAAATCGTGTTCAATCCAGAGCACCACAAGGGTGCTTGGGAGCTCGCCGATAAAGTTCGCAGCGAATACGTACTGGTCGTAAAAGGAACGGTTGTAAACCGCGCGCCGGAAGCGATCAACCCGAAATTGCAGACAGGAGAAGTGGAAGTGCACATCTCCGACATTCAAATTCTCAACGAAGCGAAAACGCCTCCGTTCCAAATCGAGGATGAAATCGATGTAGATGAGCAAGTGCGCCTGAAATACCGCTACCTGGACCTGCGCCGTCCGGAAATGCAGCGCTCCCTGATTCTGCGCAGCAAAGCAGCGAAGGCATTCCGCGACTACCTCGACAACAACGGCTTTGTGGAAGTAGAAACCCCCATGCTGACAAAGAGCACGCCAGAGGGCGCCCGCGATTACTTGGTGCCATCCCGTGTGCATCCAGGCGAGTTCTATGCATTGCCGCAATCACCACAGCTGTTCAAGCAGCTGCTGATGGTGTCCGGTCTGGAACGCTACTATCAGATCGTTCGTTGCTTCCGTGACGAAGACCTGCGCGCTGACCGTCAGCCGGAATTCACCCAGGTGGACATTGAGACATCTTTCCTCTCTATGGAAGAAATCCTGCCCATGATGGAAAAGATGGTCGCACACGTTTTCAAAGAAACGCTCGGTATTGACATCCCGACTCCGTTCCCGCGCCTCACATACGCAGATGCAATGGGACGCTACGGCTCCGACAAGCCAGACGTTCGCTTCGGCATGGAGCTGACCGATGTATCCGACCTGGTAGCGAGCAGTGATTTCAAAGTATTCGCCAGCGTAGTAGCGGGTGGCGGTCAAGTAAAAGCGATCAACGCGAAAGGCTGCGGTCACTATTCCCGCAAAGAGGCTGACGACCTGCAAAAATTCGCAAACCGCTATGGTGCGAAAGGCCTGGCGTACATCGGCTTCCAAGGCGGAGAGGTGAAAGGTCCAATCGCGAAGTTCTTTAAAGAAGAGGAAATCGCTGAACTGAAAAAACGCCTGTCCGCTGAAGATGGCGACTTGCTTCTGTTCGTGGCAGACAAACCAAAAGTGGTTGCGGATGCTCTGGGTGCCCTTCGCTCCAAGCTGGGTGCGGAGCTCGGCCTGATCGACCACAGCAAATTCGCGTTCCTGTGGGTCGTAGACTTCCCACTGGTTGAATGGGATGAAGAGGCGAAGCGCTACGTGGCTCTGCACCATCCGTTCACTCGTCCAAAAGACGAAGACCTGCACCTGTTCGACACGGATCCAGGTCAAATCCGTGCACAAGCGTACGACATGGTGCTCAACGGCTACGAGCTCGGCGGCGGTTCCATGCGGATCTTCAAGCGTGACGTGCAAGAAAAAATGTTCAAAGCGCTCGGCTTTACACCAGAAGAAGCCCGCGAGCAATTCGGCTTCCTCCTCGATGCGTTTGAATACGGCACACCACCGCATGGCGGTATCGCACTCGGTCTGGACCGCTTGATCATGCTGCTGGCAGGACGCACCAACCTGCGCGAAGTGATTGCGTTCCCGAAAACAGCGAGTGCAACCGACCTGATGGTAAACGCACCAGATGTGGTAGCTCCAAGACAGCTGTCTGACCTGCACATCGCGACAACCGTTGAAGAGGAAGAAAAGGTAGAAGCGTAAGCGACTTGCACAACCGCATTGCGATTTGATACAGTGGTAATACTAAAATGAAGCCCTGCGATGTACGTGAAATCCGATAGTTTTGAGCCACAAAGTTTTTTTAGGGAGTTTACCGTCCGCAACTGTAAAGGCATGCCTCCGTTTGAGTGGACGTCTGTAACAGTTGGGCAAGACACCCACCTGCGATGAGCAGGTTCAAAACTAAGGAGCTGAACGGCATAATGGGGCTCCTTTTTTCGCTGGAATCCTACTTTTCCGATTGACTATAACTTCGCTTATGAAATGAAAGGTGACAAGACGATGCTTCATCAATTTTCCCGCTGTGAATTGGCCTTTGGTCCCGAAGGTTTGGAAAAAATGAAAAACAGCCGCGTTGCGGTATTAGGTATAGGCGGAGTGGGGTCTTTTACCGTAGAAGCCCTGGCTCGGACAGGCGTAGGCAAATTGGTAATGGTGGACAAGGATGTCGTGGACATTACCAACATCAACCGCCAGATTCATGCTACACTGAATACAGTCGGGCAGAAGAAAGCCGAACTGATGAAGGAACGGATCGCTTCCATCAATCCGGAGTGCGAGGTCGTTACCTTGAACATGTTCTTTACGGAAGAGACGGCAAGTGAGTTCTTTGCACATGAAGTAGACTACATCGTGGATGCCATGGACACCATGTCCGCCAAGCTGTACTTGATCAAGGAAGCAAAGCGACGCAACATTCCCATTATCTCCAGCATGGGAGCGGCGAACAAAATGGATCCGACCCGTTTCGAGGTAGCGGATATTTCGCAGACCAGCTACGATCCGATCGCCAAGGTGATTCGCCGTGAGCTGCGCAAGGCAGGAATCTACAAGGGAGTGAAAGTGGTTTATTCCCGTGAGATTCCGGTGACCGTACGCTCAGACGTGCGCGAGCAAATCGTTTCCAATCCGAATTCTCCGATTAGCAAAGTGCGGCAGCCTCCAGCAAGCAACGCCTTTGTTCCGTCTGTTGCCGGTTTGATTCTGGCAAGTGTCGTTGTGCGTGACTTGTTGGATTGGCAGCCAGCAAAAGGATAGTGAACTATGGACGATCTGTTTACGTTTGCCTATGACCAGCAGGGTGGAGGCAAACAAAAGCCGTTGGCTGCCCGGATGCGCCCCAAGTCTATTGATGAGGTGATCGGGCAGTCCCACATACTCGCGCCCGGAAAGCTGCTGCGGCGCGCCATCGAAGCCGATCAGGTCTCGTCGCTGATATTTTACGGCCCGCCGGGAACCGGGAAGACAACCTTGGCAAAAGTCATTGCGGGGTCGACGCGGTCCCATTTTTCCGAATTGAATGCAGTCACTGCTGGCGTGGCTGATATTCGGAAAGTGGTGGAGGCAGCCAAGGAGAGGCTCGTGATGGACAACCAGCGGACAACGTTGTTTGTAGACGAGATCCATCGCTTCAATAAATCTCAGCAAGACGCACTGCTGCCTTATGTAGAAGAGGGAACGATCATTTTGATCGGGGCGACCACTGAGAATCCTTTTTTTGAGGTGAATCCGGCCCTGCTGTCGCGTTCGCAAATCTTCTCCCTGCAGTCTTTGACCCATGAAGAGCTGCAGCAGGTGGTGGATCGTGCACTGAAGGACGCCGAGAATGGCTTGGGGGAGCTGTCCGTTTCTCTGACACCGGAGGCGGCCGAGCATCTGATCCATTACGCAGAAGGGGACGCCAGGCGATTGCTGAATGCATTGGAGCTGGCTGTCACCACGACTCCGTCGGATAAGGACGGGCGTGTGGTGATTACATTGGATGTAGCGGTTGAGTCCATTCAGCGGCGAGCTGTTCGCTACGATAAAAGCGGGGACAACCATTACGATACGATATCGGCGTTCATCAAATCCATTCGGGGCTCGGACCCGGATGCGGCTCTGTATTGGCTGGCACGCATGATCGATGCAGGGGAAGACCCGCGCTTTATATCGCGCAGGCTGGTCATCTCTGCATCCGAGGACATCGGCAATGCAGACCCCCAGGCGATCGCTGTCGCGACAGCTTGCTTTCAGGCTGTTGAACTGGTCGGGATGCCGGAGGGGAGGATTCCTTTGGCACAAGCCACGACCTACCTCGCGACTGCACCGAAGAGCAACGCTGCCTACAACGGAATAAACGCGGCTTTGGAACGCATTCGTACCGATGGGCACAAACCGGTTCCGATTCACCTGCGCGACGCTGCCTACAAGGGAGCGGCCAAGCTGGGACACGGAAAGGGCTATCAGTATCCACATGATTACCCATATGGGTACGTACCCCAGCAATACTTGCCGGATGGTGTCCATTATTCCTTTTACCAGCCCAAGGATCATGGTTATGAGCGGCATATCCGAAAGTTTCAGGAAGAGCGGAAAAAACTGGATCATCGCGGATTGCCTCCACAAAAAAACTCCCCCGAGTAAGGGGGAATTCAGTCGTCAGGTACGGACGTCGCCGCCTGGCTTGTTAGGCAAATCGCCATTTTCATTCGGCTGCTTGCTATTCTCACTGGCACCGAAACGAGCTTTGTGGGCAATGGTTCCCGCCGGTTGATCGTACAAGGTTTGGGACGGGTGATTGCGTCCCCGTTCAGAGCGTTTATTCGTCGCCATGATACTTCACCCCCTGGATGCTAGTGTGTCCCGTCACAGCGAAGTCATGTAGGCTGCCAGAAATGGGTTTGCATCCATGCATGAGGGGATAAGCAGATTAGAAAGAGGAGAGTTGCTACATGAAGATTTCAACGAAAGGACGTTACGGGCTGACCATCATGATGGAGCTCGCAAACCGTAACGGAGAAGGGCCGACTTCACTGCGGAGCATCGCCCAGCGTCATGACCTGTCTGAGCATTATTTGGAGCAGCTGATCGCACCTTTGCGCAATGCTGGCCTGGTAAAGAGCATTCGCGGTGCATATGGCGGATACGTATTGGCAAAACAACCCGAGGAAATATCAGCGGGCGACGTGATTCGCGTATTGGAAGGGCCAATCAGCCCTGTCGAATTCGCAGAAGAAGAAGATCCGGCAAAACGCTATCTGTGGCTCAGAATCCGCGACAGCATTTCTGCCGTTCTCGATTCTACCTCCCTGCAAGATTTAATCAGCTTCGAGGACGATGGCCGTTCCGACAACTATATGTTTTACATTTGACGGACGTCAAGTGCTCAAACATTTGACGAACGTCAAATCACTAATTGGTAGGCGCTACCAAGTATGTAGAAGGTGACATCCGTGTCTGACATGATGTATTTTGATCACGCAGCCACGACTCCCGTGCATCACAGGGTCGTGGAAGCGATGACCCCGTATTTGACGCAAGTATTTGGCAATCCCTCCAGTGTGCATGGTTTTGGGCGAGAGGCGCGCAAGGCATTGGAGGCGGCGAGAGACCAGATCGCCGCTTTCATGGATGCGGATCCGCAATCGCTCATTTTTACCGGAAGCGGAACGGAAGCTGACAATTTGGCGATCATCGGCGGTGCGATGGCCCAAAAAGAGCGCGGTCGTCATGTCATTACCTCGCAGGTGGAGCATCACGCGGTTCTGCATGCATGCGAATACCTGGAGCAAGCCGGCTTTGAAGTGACATACCTGCCTGTAGATGAGACCGGTTCTGTGCGTTTGGCAGATTTGAAGGAAGCGATTCGCCCAGATACGGTCCTCGTTTCCATCATGTACGGAAACAACGAAGTCGGCACGATCCAACCGATTGAAGAGATCGGCGCGTTTTTGCGCGAAAAAGGGATCATCTTCCACACCGATGCGGTTCAGGCGTTTGGGGTGCTGCCCGTACGCGTGAGACAGCTGCCAGTGGATATGCTGTCTGTCTCTGCTCACAAGATCAATGGCCCTAAAGGGGTAGGCGCTTTGTACGTAGCCAAAAAGGTGCCGCTATCACCGATCATGCACGGGGGCTCCCAAGAGAGGAAGCGACGTGCAGGCACAGAAAACCTCGCCGGGATCGTTGGATTTGCCGAAGCGACAAGAGTTACTTCAGAGGAAATGGATGATCGTGTCTCCAAGTACAGACGGATGAAAGAAGAGATGGAGGCTGTCTGGAAGGAAGCGGGCATCGCTTATCAGATCAATGGACACCCTGAAAGAGTGTTACCTCATGTCTTTAATGTCAGCTTTATCGGTGTACATACCGAAACCATGCTGATGAATCTGGACCTGGTCCGTATAGCTGCATCCAGTGGTTCGGCTTGTACATCGGGTTCACTCGAGCTGTCTCACGTCCTCACCGCCATGAATCTGGATGAAAGCATCGCGACATCTGCGATTCGTTTCAGCTTTGGCATCACCAATACGATCGAAGAAGCGAAGAAGGCCGCTCAAGCTGTGGCAAGCATTGTGAAGCGCCTGGTGAAATGAGCGTAGTTTACTCAGTGAGAACAGAAGACTGTTGAAAATAAACCGTTTGGGAGAATCCAGAGCCCAAGCGGTTTTTTGCGTCAAAAGGTAGGTAAACAGCCACTTCCAAAAGGGGGGAGGGATGCTCCCACGTCGACCACTACGATCACTGGATAAGCAAAAGCAAAAAACCAGCGAGTGTACTCGTTGGTTTTTTCACTTTTGTGAAAGAACGACCTCGCGAATTGTGGTTGATTATGGAAAATGATACACTTGTATGCAGCTGCATGTGACAATAGAACTATTGCTTCAGCCTCAAAAAGGAGAGGGATTTATGTTCATCAAGGGTATCTCCATTCGTTTTAAACTCGTTATCACCATACTGATCATCACGATGGTCCCGTTGATGACAGTCGGCTATTTGCAGTTTGAAAATGCCCGCAAGGCCGTCTATGAGCTTACCGTGACCGATTTGCAATACATAACGGACATGAAGACAAGAGAGCTGGCTCCATACACACAGGACGCCTCCGTGTTTGAAGGAAACAAACAGAAAATTAGTGAAATCATCGGCGAAGTGGCAGAGAGATATTACAAGCCGAATGGGATGAACGGCTATGCCTACATTATCGATGCGCAAGGCGTTGCGATCGTCCATCCAGATCCCTCAGTCCAAAACACCTCGCTCGCGCAAGAAGAGTTCACCAAAGAGATCTTGGCGAAAAAGAAAGGATGGCTGGAATACGATTTTCAGGGAGCGACCAAGCTCACCGTCTTTGAGGAGCTTCCCAACGGTTGGATCTTGGTCATCGGAAGTTTCCAGAATGATTTGCTAAAAACAATTGAGAGCAGCCGCATGCTCATGTTTTTGCTCAATCTGGCCAGTGCCATCATTGCTTTGGTTGTGGGAATTTTTATCGTCAACAAACTGGTCCGTCCGCTAAAAGAACTGGTAGCCGTCATGAAGGAAGCAGAGTCGGGTAATTTGACTGGTGTCGTGCAGGTGAGATCCCGCGATGAAATCGGTGCTCTGTCCGCCATGTACAATGAAATGATGGGTGGCTTCCGCAGAATGCTGCAGGAGGTGCAGCACGTCTCCCAGCAGGTGGCGGCTTCCTCTGAAGAGCTGACGGCAAGTGCCTCCGAAAGCGCACGAGCCTCCGAGCAAATTTCTGCGGCGTCTTCGGAAATCGCCAGCGGATCCGATCAGCAAAAACGAGCTGTGCTGGATACCACTCATTTTCTGCACCGAATCGGAAACGATATTGGAGAGATCGCCGAGTCGACCGATCATGTCAGCACCGATGCGAGCCAAGCGTTTCAGCTGGCCAAAGGTGGAGAGGGCAAGCTGAAAAAACTGGTGGAGGAAATGGATCAGATCACGAGCCATGTACGCCAAACGGAGCAGGTCATAAGGGAGCTCGGGCTGCAATCGGAAAAAATCATGGGAATCATCACGATCATTCGCCAGATATCCGATCAGACCAATCTGCTCGCACTGAATGCCGCGATTGAAGCCGCACGGGCCGGCGAGCAAGGACGGAGCTTTGCTGTAGTCGCACAGGAAGTACGCAAGCTGGCGGAACAATCCGGACAGGCAGCTGAAGAAATCGCGAGCTTGATTCATACGACGCATCAGGAAATACGGGATGCTGTCACCGCGATGGAAGCGACTACCGAGGCCGTACAGGAAGGCAGAGGAGGCGTCGCGTCCGCAGGTGAAAGCTTCCAGCAAATCCTGATTGCCGTGCAGGATGTAAGCAATCAGGTAAATCGGATGAATGAAGCCGCGAGGGCCATTCATCACGATACGGAGAAGCTGGTAGGAAACGCTGACCATATCGCCAGCTTGGCCGATACAGCAGCGCGCGATACGCAGGAAGTGGCGGCCGCCTCTGAGGAGCAGACAGCGACGACAGAGGAGATGACTGCGGCGGCCGAGACCTTGGCGGAAATGGCGGAACGGTTGTCAGAACAGGTAAAACGATTTACAATCTAACAAGAGTTGAAGGTAGAATCCACTTTGTTCGAAAGTGGATTTTTTCCTTCCCAAGGGTGTTTCTCTCGGGAATGAGCTGGGTAAGGAGGAGTAAGGGATGGACGAACAGCAGACAATCTCCTTGTTTGCCGAGACATACATACGCGGATTTCTCGCACAAGAAATTTTTTACAATGAAGAAACGTGGTACGGAGTGATTCGTCTTAAAATTGAAGAGACAACCGAAAACTTCAAGGATTCGGAGGTAATCATCGTCGGCAACTTTCCGCGACCTCATCCGGATGAGCTCTATACCTTTTACGGAGAGTGGAAGACGCATGCCCGCTTTGGCCAGCAATACGTAGCCAGACGCTACGAGCGGGAGACTCCGAAGACGCTCGCGGGTGTGGAGCGTTATTTGGCGAGCGGACTCTTTCAAGGAATCGGGAAGAAGATGGCAAAAAGAATCGTGGAACAGCTGGGGATCGATGCTCTGTCCATCATTGCCGATTATCCGGAACGCTTGGCAGAGGTGCAGGGGATCTCTGAATCACGTGCCAAGATTATTTATGAATCTGTCATCGAGCACCGCTCCCTGGAGAGTGCGATGGTCTTTCTGTACGATTTTGGCATCGGCGTCAACATGGCGCTGCGCATTTACCAGACGTATAAGCTGGAAACCATGACCGTGCTCAAGGAAGAGCCCTACCGTCTCATTGAAGATGTGCAAGGGATCGGTTTCAAACGCGCGGATGATATCGCGCGGTCAACGGGAATCGCCGCGTCATCCGAAGAACGGGTAAAAGCAGCTGCCTTGTTCACTTTGCAGGAGGCTTCGTATTCGGAAGGGCATGTGTATCTTCCGGTGGACGAGCTTTGCGAAAAAACGATGAGATTATTAGACGAGTGTGGCGGCCATGCCTTTGCCGCCGAAGAGATCACTTTGGCGGTAGAAGGGTTGTTCGTCGCAAGCAAAATCGCATGGGAAGACGATCGGGCGTACCTGCCCTCCTTGTTTTTCGCAGAGCTGGGCTTGGCGAAACGGCTCCGTCATTTTTCGAGCAGGGATCAGTTCGCATCATTTCCTGCTTCGGAGTTTTATCGAGCCATCGGGGCTGTCGAGGATGAGTTGGCCATCACCTATGCACAGACGCAGCGGGACGCCATTGAACAGGCCGTCACGTCAGGGCTGATGCTGCTTACCGGTGGTCCGGGTACGGGGAAGACGACGGTCATCAGAGGGATCTGTCGCGTGTTTTCGCAGCTGCACGGCTTGTCTCTGGATTTGAAAAAATACGGCGAAGACAATCCGTTTCCCATCGTGCTGGTTGCACCCACTGGTCGCGCGGCCAAACGGATGACCGAGACGACCGGGCTACCGGCAATGACGATTCATCGTTTGCTTGGCTACAAAGGGGAGAGCTTTGAGCACGATGCGGAACATCCGATCAAAGGTCGCCTCTTGATCATCGATGAGATGTCGATGGTCGATATTTGGCTGGCCAATCAGCTGTTCAGGGCGATACCCGACGAGATGCAGGTCATCATGGTGGGGGATCCGGATCAGCTGCCGTCTGTCGGTCCAGGAAACGTGCTGCAGGATATGATTCGCTCCGGCCTCTTGCCCTTGGTGCAGCTGACAGAAATCTACCGGCAAGCAGAAGAGTCCACGATTATCCGCTTGGCGCACGACGTGAGAAAAGGGAATGTACCTTTGGACTTGCTGAAAACCACTCCGGATCGGCGATTTTTCACAAGTTCGCCACAAGATGTACCGGAAGCAGTGAAACAAATTTGCTCCGGGGCCGTAAAAAAAGGATATACGGCAAAAGATGTACAAGTTCTGGCCCCATTTATAAAGGAAATGCCGGCGTAAACCGGCTGAACGAAGAGCTGCAGGAGCTGTTTAATCCAAAGACTCCCAGAAGCGGCAAGTGACGTTTGGAGAAACGGCATTCCGCACGGGTGACAAAGTCCTGCAGCTGGTGAACAATGCCGAAGAACAGGTGTTCAACGGTGATATGGGTGAGATTGTTGCGATTTTTTTCCCAAACGAAAACGCAGAGAACGAAGAGATGCTGGTCGTATCCTTTGACGGCCGGGAAGTGACGTACAAGCGCTCGGCGTATCATCAGCTGACGCTGGCGTACTGTTGCTCCGTCCATAAGTCACAAGGAAGCGAATTTCCGATTGTAGTGATGCCGTTTGTCAAAAGCTATTACCGGATGCTCCGGCGCAAGCTGGTTTACACAGGAATTACCCGGAGCAAATCTTTCCTCATCATGTGCGGCGAGCCAGACGCGTTTCGCGCAGCCGTGGAGACGGATGAAGAAGGAGTTCGGTACAGCTACCTGGAAGAGCGGCTTCGGCAAGGATGAGTTTGGAACCTTTTGCGTCGAATGACCCCCATCGAATCGCCAGATACTAATAGGGCGGAAGGGGGATGTCCCACATGCGCAAGGCAATGGATGTAGTTGGCTTGCCCGTCGTTTGCCTGCAAACAGGAGAGACGATCGGTACCGCCCGTGACATTCTTTGTGACTCCACTTGGCATGTACGAGGAGTCTTGCTGAGCGAACAGGGCTGGTTCCATTCAGGTACCTACATTCCTGCCGAACGGATTCATGCGGTAGGTGAGTCCTGCCTTACCGTATCGGGTAAAGACGCAATCACGCCCTTGCCTCATCTCGCCGGTCTGCAACCTGTCGGCTTCGTGACGGGAAAGACAAAGTTAAAAGGAAAAGCGGTCATTACCGCTTCTGGAGAACTCCTGGGCAGATTGGAAGACGTTTACTTTTCTGCGAACTGGGAGAAACTTGTAGGGTACGAACTGTCCAATGGCTGGATTGCGGATGTCACGGAGGGGCGAAAACGCCTGCCAGCACCGTATTCCGTCATCGTCGGGGAAGAAAACCTGATCGTGCCGGACTTTTGTTCGTAGCCAGGCGTGAAAGGGAGGTTTTGCGTGATGCGTGTCATTTGCCCGAACTGCAGTTCCAAAGATGTAGGGAAGATTGGTACCAATCAGTACTACTGCTGGAATTGCTTTATAGAGATGAGTGTTGCAGGGGAACAGATCGCTTCTGTCTACCAAGTAGAGGAAGATGGATCGCTGCATTCGCTCAATGATCTGTTTATCGAGGATCAAACGGTTACTGCTCAATTGAATATGTAGCTCACTTGAGCGACCAAAACTACTGGAGGTGGCACGCTTGATCGTAAGAAGCCTGTTGCGCATCCTAGCAACTAGTGGAATCGTGGCCGTCGTCGGATATCTGATGTCTCCACGTCGTCGTCGCAGTCGATTTTCCTTATTCATGAATCGATTGCCCTTCTCCATGCGAGACATGCAGCGCATGATGAAAACAGGTCGAAAGCTGATGCGTGCCGTCGCTCGTTAGTTTGGAAATTTTATCTGGAAAGCTGACGCCTGTCATTTTGGCGTCAGCTTTTTTGCAATAAAAAACACCTCCTGCAAAGATCCGCTCTGCAAGAGGTGTTTGGCGTTTTTATCGGAATGGGCAAGCTTTCAAGCTTATGATTGTTCCGCCAGTCGTTTTTGCTTCTGACTTTTCATGCGACCTGTCAACAGGACACCAACCACGACTGCAACGATGAACACCCATTTTACCCAAGGGTATTGTGCAAAGAATGGCGCCAGGAATTTTTCCGAAGTAACCATGCTGGCTGCCGTGTAAGCCAGGACAGCGGAACCGATGTAGATGACGACCGGATAGCGCTCCATGACCTTCAGAATCATCGTGCTTCCCCATACCATGATCGGCACGCTAATGATCAAGCCGATGATGACCAGCAGGAAGTCACCGTGTGCAGCACCTGCGACAGCGATTACGTTATCGAGACCCATGACGGTGTCAGCAACGATAATCGTCCAGATCGCAGCGCCGAGGCTGCCGCTGGCTTTCATGTTCTCATGATTGTCTTCTTGGACCAGCAGCTTCAGGGAGATCCATACCAGGATCAATCCACCGACGAGCAGCAGACCAGGGATTTTCAACAACCAAACAACGGCCAAGGTAGCCAGAGCGCGTATGACAATTGCGCCGACCGTTCCCCAGATGATCGCTTTCTTTTGCTGATTCGCTGGGAGATTTCGCGCCGCCATCCCGATGACAATCGCATTGTCGCCGGCTAGCACCAAGTCAATGACGACGATGGCTAGTAGTGCGGACCAAAATTCAGGGGTAAACAATAGTTCCATGTCTCTCTTCCTCCTCGTCCTTGGAAAGTAAAAATCCTCCGGCCGTTTTCTTGATACCTCCTATAGTCTGTTATAAAGGGGGAAAAAGAAAACGACCTTTCCCTGGACAGGCAAAGGTCGTGAAACATACAAAAAAAGACCTTTACCTGTTAGGCAAAGGTCTTGCTTACAACATAAGGAACATGTTGCCAACATAGCCGGGGATTTCTCCCGTAATGACGACTATGTTGCGTAAAAGCTACTCCCCTTTGGAGATATCCACTTGTATTATCATACTACTTCGAGGATTTTGATGTGTCAATAGGGTACATGTTTTTTTTGCGGAAAAGGCACCCTAGTAGATACGGAAGACGAAGGGAGGTCTGTCAGCGTGGATGAACTTCGGCGCAGTCGCCTGTTTGCTGCGGCCATTTGGCTCACCATTCTGTTGATCATTGGCAATCTGCTATGGCTGCTCCGACCTGTCTTGTCCGAGCTGTTTCATTTGCTGGAGGAAGTCCTGGTGCCTGTTGTGGTTGGACTGATTATCGCCTACCTGCTTCATCCGATCGTGCAGGTGTTGGAGCGTCGTCGGATGCCGCGGCTCATGGCTGTTTTGCTCATTTACGGCTCTTTTGTTCTCATCATAGCGATTGCGGTCGTGAATGCCATCCCGATTTTTACCAAGCAGCTGGTAGAGCTCTCAGATGATTTGCCGAGGCTCTCGGAGTGGTATTACAAATGGATGAGCGAATGGGAAGCCCATAAATACTTTTTGCCGGATAGCATTTCGCATGGCGTGGATCGGGTGATTATCCAGTCGCATGAGAACGTCTCCCACACCGTTACCCAACTCGTGAACAACGCCCGCAATTCAGTCGGGAAAGTGCTTGCGTACGCCGTCGTGCCGTTCATCGCCTTCTATTTATTGAAGGACATGAAAGAGCTGCATGAAGCGGGGATGTCGTTCGTCCCGCGAGCGTACCGCAAACAAGTGCTATCGGTGCTGCGAGATATCAATGAATCGCTCGGAAATTACATACATGGACAAATGATGGTGGCCATCATCGTCGGAGTGTTTGCCTACATCGGCTACTGGCTGATTGGCATGCCCTATCCATTTGTCCTCGCTTCCTTTGTCTGTCTGACGAACATCATCCCGTACATTGGCCCTCTGATCGGGGCGGGACCGGCTGTCATTGTCGCATTGACCATTTCGACAAAAATGCTTTTGTTCGTACTCGCCGTCAACGTCGTCATTCAGGTAGTAGAAGGAAACATCCTATCCCCGAATATTGTCGGGCGTTCCCTTCATTTGCATCCGCTGCTCATCATCATGGCTTTGCTCGCTGGGGAAGCGATCGGGGGGATTATCGGGCTGATTGTGGCGGTCCCGCTGCTCGCCGTATGCAAAGTCATTATCAGCCGAGTGGCGCTCATGATGCATGAAAGTTGACAGTGATCGCCAAAAAAATTTATAATACGAACAAAGCAATACAGGTTTGGATCAATGAGGGAACGAGTATGTTGCAGCCCTTCTACAGAGAGGACGCTCCACGGTTGAGAGAGCGGCCAGAAGAAGTGCGACAGAAGGCTACTCCTAAGACCGGGCAAAAACCGGCGGCTTGGCACCGTTAAAGGCCGTAAAGCGACAGGCATTGGCTTTGGTTTAACGCATCAAGGGCCTGTAAGCAGGGTGGTACCGCGAGAAAAACAGTTCTCGTCCCTGAGGGGATGGGGGCTTTTTTTATTTTTCATTAGAGGAGAATGTAAATGAAGAAACTGACAGGCAATCAAATCCGCCGCATGTTCTTGGACTTCTTTGTTGAAAAAGGACATCGTATTGAGCCAAGCGCTCCCTTGGTTCCCATCGACGATCCATCGCTGCTGTGGATCAACAGTGGCGTAGCGACCCTCAAGAAGTACTTTGACGGCCGCATCATTCCAGACAACCCGCGCATCACCAACTCGCAAAAATCCATTCGTACCAACGATATCGAAAACGTAGGCCGCACTGCTCGCCACCATACGTTCTTTGAGATGCTGGGGAACTTCTCCATCGGCGACTATTTCAAAGAGGAAGCCATTGAGTGGGCATGGGAATTCTTGACCAGTCCAAAATGGATCGGCTTTGATCCAGAGCTGCTCTCCGTCACGATTCACCCGGAAGACGAAGAAGCATATGAGTACTGGAACAAAAAAATCGGCGTTCCTGCTGAGCGCATCGTGAAGCTGGAAGGCAACTTCTGGGACATCGGGGAAGGTCCGAGCGGTCCGAACACGGAAATCTTCTACGATCGCGGCGAAGCATTCGGAAACGATCCGAATGATCCTGAGCTGTACCCTGGCGGCGAAAATGAACGCTATCTGGAAGTGTGGAACCTGGTGTTCTCCCAGTTCAACCACAATCCGGACGGCACCTACACGCCATTGCCGAAGAAAAACATCGATACCGGGATGGGTCTCGAGCGCATGGCTTCGATCATCCAAGGCGTGGACAACAACTTCGAAACAGACCTGTTGTTCCCGCTGATCGAAGAAACGAGCAAAATCTCCGGTGTGGCATACAAAACAAGCCCTGAGATGGACGTCGCGCTGAAAGTGATCGCAGACCACGCACGTACGGTGGCCTTTGCCATCGGGGACGGTGCATTGCCTTCCAACGAAGGTCGCGGCTATGTCATCCGTCGCTTGCTGCGTCGCGCTGTGCGCATGGGGAAAAAGTTGGGCGTGGAAAAGCCGTTCCTCTACAGCCTGACTGAAACAGTGGGCACAATGATGGGCGAATTCTACCCAGAAGTGGTGCAAAAACGCGAATTCATCGAAAAAGTCATTCGTGCGGAAGAAGAGCGCTTCCACGAGACTTTGAACGATGGATTGGCTATCCTCTCCGAAATGGTGAAGAATGCCAAAGCGGAAGGCAAAGCACAGCTTTCCGGTCAAGACGTGTTCAAAATGTACGATACGTACGGATTCCCGGTTGACCTGACAGAAGACTTTGCGGACGAGCAAGGATTGACTGTAGATCGCGATGGCTTCGATCAAGCGATGGAAGAACAGCGTGAACGCGCGCGCGCAGCTCGTCAGGATGTGGACAGCATGCAGATTCAGGGCGGTCCATTGTCCGAGCTGACGGTTACGAGCGAATTTGTTGGTTATACTGAATTGGTAGCAACAGGTAAAGTGGAAGCGATCATTTTCGACAACCAACTGACAGACGAGGCAGAAGAAGGACAGACGGTTCAAGTCGTCCTGAGCCGGACACCGTTCTATGCAGAGAGCGGCGGACAGATCAACGACGAAGGCTATCTGATTTCGGATTCCGTGAAAGCACGTGTAACGGACGTTCAAAAAGGTCCAAAGGGCCAAAACGTTCATTCCGTTACCGTGGAAGCCGGTACCTTGCGCAAAGGCGACGAAGTGCGTGCAGAGGTAAACCGTGAAGCGCGTCTGGCCATCACGAAAAACCATACCGCAACACACCTCTTGCACCAGGCGCTGAAGGATGTGCTGGGTACGCACGTCAATCAGGCGGGGTCTCTGGTAGCTCCTGAAAGACTTCGCTTTGACTTCACGCACATCAGTGCGATTACAGCAGAAGAGCTGGAGCGCATCGAAGCGATCGTCAACGAAAAAGTGTGGGAGAACCTCACTGTGGAGATCGCAAACAAAGCACTGGCTGAAGCAAAAGCAATGGGCGCAATGGCGTTGTTCGGCGAAAAATACGGCGATATCGTACGCGTCGTAAAAGTAGGCGACTACAGCTTGGAGCTGTGCGGCGGCTGCCATGTGAACAACACCGCGGAAATCGGTCTGTTCAAGCTGGTGAGCGAGAGCGGTATCGGTGCAGGTACCAGACGTATCGAGGCGGTTACCGGCCGTGGCGCATATCAGTTCCTGAACCAGCAATTTGCTACGCTGAAAGAAGTGGCCAACGCATTGAAGGCTCCCGTGATTGCAGAAGCTCCAGCTCGTGTGGAAGGCCTGCAACAGCAATTGAAAGAAGCTCAGCGTGAGAACGAATCGTTGCGTGCCAAATTGGGCAACATCGAAGCGGCTTCCCTGACGGATCAATTGCAGCAAGTGGATGGCATGAATGTACTGGCTGCTCGTGTATCCGCAGTCGATATGGATAATCTGCGCGGCATGGTGGACGAGCTGAAAAACAAGCTGGGCTCGGCTGTCATCGTTCTGGGTGCTGTAGATGGTGACAAGGTGAACCTCGTAGCCGGGGTGACCAAAGACCTGATGGACCAGGGCATCCACGCGGGTAAGATCATTAAAGAGGTGGCGTCTCGTTGCGGCGGCGGCGGTGGCGGTCGTCCTGATATGGCGCAGGCTGGCGGTAAAGATCCGTCCAAGCTGCAGGAAGCGTTGGATGCAGTGGCCGAGTTCGTAAAGAGTCAAGCAGTGACGAAATAAGTGACAGCGGGACGAAAAAATTGCGAAATCGACAAGGAGTAGGGTCGACCCAAGTCGAATAAGTATGGTAGCAAGTAGGGTCAGAAGTCTCAAATGAAATCGAGGTGTTGATTGTGAGTTCGTTGGATAATACCATGAAATTCACGGTGCCAAAGGAAGCGAATGCGGCGGATGTGCAAGAGACATTAACAGAGGTGTACAAAGCCCTGCAGGAAAAAGGGTACAACCCGATCACCCAGATCGTCGGTTACTTGCTTTCTGGCGACCCGGCGTTTATCCCACGCCACAACAACGCGCGCAGCCTAATTGGCAAATTGGAACGGGACAAAATCATAGAAGAGTTGGTGACCGTTTACTTGTCAGAGCGCAAGTAAGCCTGCCTATATGACGAGAGTACTGGGATTGGATGTTGGCGATAAAACGATAGGAGTTGCGGTCAGCGACGAGCTCGGTTGGACTGCCCAAGGGGTAGAAACAATCAAGAGACAGTCCAAGGAAAAGGATTTTGCTCGCTTGCACGAGTTGATTGCACAATATCAGGTCGGCGCAATTGTTGTTGGTCTGCCAAAAAACATGAATGGGACGATCGGCCCGCGGGCGGAGATGTGCCAGGCATTTGGCAGACTGCTTGAGGAACGCACCTCTCTTCCTGTCCACATGTGGGACGAACGACTGACGACGATGGCAGCGGAGCGCATGTTGATCTCCGCTGACGTCAGCCGTCAGAAACGCAAGACGGTAATAGACAAAATGGCGGCCACATTGATCCTGCAAGGATTTTTGGACGCGAAATCGAGGTGACCACAATGAGTGAAGAGATGATTGAGGAGTTTGAAGTGGGCGATGTGATTGCCCTTACGGAAGAAGGTACCGATGAGCCTCGCGACTTCCGGATCATGTACATTTTTGACATTGAAGATCGCAGCTATCTGGTGCTGGTACCAGTGGATCAGGAAGAAGAAGAAGAGTATGAAGTTCACTTCCTGCGCTACGACGGTACAGACATGCTCCAGCCAATCGAAGACGACGAAGAGTGGGAGCAAGTAGAAGCCACTTTCGAAACGCTGATTGCGGATTTGGAGAAAGACGGTATTTAAGAGATTGGGAAGTAGAAAAGAGGGCTTTATGCCCTCTTTTTTTTGTGCATTAAATCGTAATGATTATGATTTGTATTGACTTTTCCATCATTCTCCTTTAGTCTAAGTTTTGTCATCAAATAAGAATGATTACGCTTTGTGCGCCGGGAAATGAATCATAAGAAGGAGAAGGGGGGAAGGAACGCTTATGGTACATACTTCATCCGCGGTCGAAAACACACATGGAAAGGACATTGACAAAACCATGAATGCTTGGATGCGTAGAAAAAGGGGGAAATGGATGTCCCTCTTTACCCTACTCTTTGCAGTCTCCTTTGCGTTGGCAGGATGCTCTCAGAGTCAAGAAGGTGGCGGTACCAATGGTCTAGTCAGGGAGCAAAAGTCAGAGGCGAGCGGTGAGGGAGACAGAAAGAAAGTAACCATCATGATGAATTTCAAAAGCGGAAGCCTGGATCCGAGCAACAGTTATACGCCTCTAAGAGCGGGGGTCGTGGAAACCTTGGTGCGGTTGGATGAGAAGCTGGTGATCAAACCGTGGCTTGCGAGCAAATGGGAGGCAATCAATGACCATACCTGGGCTTTTACCATTCGTGATGGGGTGACTTTTCAAGATGGGACCAAACTGGATGCAGGGGCAGTCAAAGCTTCCCTGGAACGGGCTGTGTCCGCAAGCAAACCACTTTCAGCAGCTTTGAAATTATCATCGATGGAGGCGAACGGCCAGGAGCTGAAAATAGTGACAACCGAGCCTCACCCGGCATTGCCGTCTGAATTGGTGAGTCCGTATGCGTCCATCATCAGTGTGGAAGCGGAAAAAAAGATGGGAACGAAAGTATTTAACGATGGGCCGGTCGGAACAGGACCGTTTCAGGTGAAACAATTTACCCCCAATATAGCCATCTCTTTGCAACGATACGAAGGGTACTGGAACGGGAAGGCGAAGGTGGAGGAAATTGATTTCAAGTTCAACGAGGATGGAAATGTGAGGGCGCTTGCTTTGCAATCAAAAGAAGCGGACATTGTCTACCAAGTTCCGGCGGAAACGGTCGAGGCGATCCGACAAGACAGTTCGCTTACTGTAGATTCGGTACCGAGCTTGCGGGTTCATTACTTGCTCTACAATCAGCAAAAGCCGCTCGTTCAAGACGTCAAAATCAGGAGAGCGTTTGATCTTTTGCTGGATAGGGAAAGCGTAGCCAAGGACATCATGCTCGGGCATGCAAAGCCCGCTAACGGGCCATTTCATACCAGCCTGCCATTCGGAAGCGAGGACGCGATTCAATCGCTGCATGCAATGGAAGCCAAGAAGCTGCTGGAAGAAGCCGGTTATCAAGCGGGAGCGGACGGCAAGCTGTCCAAAAACGGAACCCCGCTCGTGTTGCAGCTGCTTACCTACAAAGGCAGGCCGGAATTGCCACTAATCGCCCAAATCCTGCAGTCGGAGGCGGCGAAAATCGGGGTCGATATGGACGTCAAGATGGTAGAAAACATTGATACATACTTGCGTGAAAACAAGGATTGGGATCTGGTGACGTACAGTAACGTAAGTGCTCCACGTGGCGACGGGGGATTCTATCTTAATTCGGCATTTGTTTCGGGTGGTGCGTTAAATCCGAGCAATTTGAGCTCTGACAAAGTGAATGAAGTCATTGCGCGTTTAAACGCTACCTCACATGTAACGAAACGTGTCCAGCTTACAAAAGAGGCAGTGGTTGCTATCAATGATGAAGTACTGCAATCCTTTGTCGTGTATCCCAATAACATCGTCGGAAGAAATAAACGAGTAACGGACTGGAAGCCTGGCGCGGATGATTACTATATCGTAACCAACAGGATGGATGTGAAGTAGCTGTGTTTGCCTTGATCAAAGCACGCCTGCTGCAACTCATTTTGGTCCTGTTCTTGTTATCTTTGCTAACTTTTGCGTTGATGAAGCTGGCTCCTGGAGACCCTGTGCTGGCTATGCTCCAATTTGATGAAATGCATGTCACGCAGGCAGACGAAGAAATGCTTCACAAAGAGCTTGGCTTTGATCAGCCTATGCTGGTGCAGTATGGACGATGGGTATTCGGTATCCTGAGGCTCGACTTCGGAGAATCGTACATCAAAGGAAAGCCCGTCCTTGATGAGCTGATGGACCGATTGCCGCTTACGATTCTGCTCACCTTCGGAGGGCTGGTGGTTATGACGATGATTGCCCTGCCTCTAGGGCTGTTGGCTGCCAAATATCCAAATAAATGGCCAGATCATGCTGGACGTATCATTGCGTTGATCGGAGCTTCGATCCCCAGTTTTTGGATGGGGTTATTGCTAATCTATACGTTTGCATGGAAGCTTAGCTGGCTCCCTACGATGGGTAAAGGTGGCGTAGAGACGCTTATCCTGCCTTCTCTAACCCTCGGTTTTGCGATGGCTGCCGTCTATGCCCGAATGCTGCGAGCGGGTCTAATCGAGAGCCTTTCTCAGGAGTACATACGCGCGGCGAGGGCGAGAGGTATTGCGGAATGGCGGATATTCTTGCGCCATGCATTGAGGGCAGCTCTTCTGCCCGTCCTAACGGTTTTCGGTATGAGCATGGGGAGTCTGCTGGCAGGCTCCGTCGTAGTTGAGACTCTTTTTTCATGGCCGGGAGTTGGAAGCATGGTGGTCGAAGCCATCTTTCAAAGAGATTATCCAGTCGTTCAGGGATACATCCTGATGACAGGTGTTTTTGTGGTCATTGTGAATTTGCTGGTCGATATCGCTTATGGCTGGCTGGATCCGCGAATTCGTCTGGGAAGGAGCGAACGAGAATGAGCATCAGGAGAAAACAGGACTCGATGATGATGTACGGGCTCTGTTTGATGGGGCTCATTGTTCTGGTGACATTGATTGGACCGTACCTGGTTCAGAATGATCCGCATATTGCGCGGATGGATGAGCGGCTACTGCCCCCCAGCTGGAATTATCCGCTCGGGACAGATCATCTGGGGCGTTGTCTTTTTTCCAGACTGGTGGAGGGTGCCCAAATTACTCTCGGAATATCCATGCTCGTGATCGTAACTGTAGCGGTGATCGGTGTACCTCTAGGTTTGATTTCCGGGTATGTAGGCGGTCGGTTGGATGCCGTAATGATGAGACTGGTGGACGGGGTAGGAGCATTGCCAGAGTTCATCCTGGCCATTGCGATCGCTGGCTTTCTGGGGCCAACCCTGCTAAACATGATGCTGTCGATCTTGCTCGTCAAGTGGATCGGTTATGCCCGGGTCGTTAGGAGCATTGTCTTGTCTGAAAAGGAAAAGGAATACGTTCTGGCAGCACGTGTAGCAGGCAGCAGTACGTGGACGATTCTTTGGAGACATTTGCTGCCTCAGATCATGTCCCCTGTGATTGTGCTAGCAGCTTTGGATGTGGGAAAGATCATTTTGACCATTTCTTCTCTGTCCTATTTAGGGTTGGGAGCACAACCGCCAGCTCCGGAGTGGGGAGCCATGCTGAACGACGGCCGTCCTTATTTTCAAACGGTTCCTACCTTGATGCTTTATCCGGGTATCGCGATCATGGTAGTTGTCATTTCTTGTAACTTGATTGGAGAAGGCCTGCGAGATCGTTTGGACGTCCGAAATCGATTTTGAGCAGAAGAGGGGAGCTGCATGAAGCTAGACGTACTAGGAGAATCCGGATCACTGGATTCGGTCATAGAAGTTTGTGATCTGCATATGAAAGCGAGTAATGGGCACAGCTTTCAAACCATTCTCACAAGCGTTAGTTTTGCGATACAGCGAGGGGAGACGCTGGCCCTGGTTGGAGAAAGCGGGAGTGGAAAAAGTATGACAGCAAATGCGGTTTTAGGCCTGCTGCCGAGGTCTATTCACGTGAGCAAGGGCCGCATAATCTTTGAAGGGCACGACATCCTATCTGTGCCGGATAAAAAAAGGCGGGCCTTGCTCGGAAAAGAGATCGGCTTCGTCTTTCAAGACTATCAAAGCAGTTTTACCCCCTTCTTGAAAATAGGGGATCAACTGATAGAGACGTTGCGGACTCATCAAACCGTATCGAAAAATGAGTCGAAGAAGAGCGCGATGGAATGGCTCACGCAGGTTGGATTGCCCGCTGAACGTGTTTACGACAGCTATCCCTTTCAATTGAGCGGAGGGCAAATGCAGCGCACGGCGCTTGCTGCAGCAATGATGCTCCAGCCAAAACTTTTGATTGCGGATGAGGTAACCACGGCTCTTGATGTATGGAGCGGGGAGGTGGTGCTCGATTTGCTTGTCAAACTACAGCGCCAAACAGGCTGTGCTGTTCTCATGATTTCCCATGATTTGAGGCAGGTACTGAAGCGAGCGGATCGAGTTGCGGTGATGAAAGATGGCAAAATCCTTGAACAGCAAACCGCCCAGATGATCCAAAAACACCCGGAGCATCCGTATACTCAAATGCTGCTTGACGCGAAACCACCTTTGCCAGAAGTCCATTTTGCGAGTAACCAGCGAATCGAATCGGGCTACAGCCCATGCGAAAGTTTTGATCGGAGGAGGAGGAAAGGTGGAAAAGCTGGTATCTGTTGAGGGAGTATGCAAATCGTATGGAAAGCGGGCAAATGGTGTCAGCGCATTGCAAGATGTAACTTTTCATATACTCGCGGGAGAATGCGTGGGGGTCGTAGGGGAGAGCGGGAGCGGAAAAAGTACCTTGTCCCGCATTGTTCTCGGACTGGAAAAGCCCGATCAAGGAAAAGTCTTCTGTATGGGCACCTCTCTTTTTGAAAAGGAAGGGTGCGCTATGCGGGAGCTTCGGCAGCATATCCAAGTGGTATTCCAGGACCCGACCTCGTCTCTCAATCAGCGCATCCCCATATGGCGCTCAGTCTTGGAACCGCTGGATAATTTTCCTCTTGTGGTTCCTCCGATTTTGGCAGACGTGCGTCACTCGCGAAGAGAAACGGCGCAAAAGTTGTTGGAAATCGTAGGGCTGGAAGAGCAGCATTTGGATCGATACCCGCACGAACTGAGCGGAGGACAGAGGCAGCGTGTTGCGATTGCCCGCGGAATCAGCCTTGGCCCCAGACTGCTGATCTGTGATGAGCCTACCTCCAGCCTCGATGTCTATATGCAAGCGCAAATCCTGCGATTGTTACAAGAATTAAAGGAGAAGCTGGGGATGTCTTACCTATTCATCTCCCACGATTTGGCTGCAGTGCGCATGCTGAGCGACCGTATGATGATCATCCAGAATGGACGGATCGTCGACCAGTTTGAAAGCAGGGATCTGTATTCTCCTCAAAGACATCCATATACACAGCAACTCATTGCAGTGGTCAGTTAGAGGCATAAAAATGTGGGGCATTTCGCCAGAATTTGCTACAGAGTGACAAGGTAGACAACCCTCCTGTATAATGGTTAGGATCGAGAGTAGAGACCCTAAAGGGAGGATTTCGAACTTGAAACCCATGTCAGTGAAGCCTGATCGTCAGGCGGATCGACCAGCTGCGATGCGCCGCAGACGAGGCGGAGGATTTTTCCGCTTGATCATCGCGCTCTTTTTGCTGATGGTTGTGGCTGTAGGGGGAACAGCCTTGTACGCCTATCAGCAGTTGCAGCCGGTCGAAGGTGAACAAGCCGCCAAAAACGTAACGATCCCGTCAGGATCCTCCGTGCGAGAAATCGGACGATTGCTGGAGGAAGCGGGATTAATCCGAAATGCAGATCTGTTCAGCAACTATGTGAAGTATAAAGGGGTGGGCCCTGCCCTCAAAGCCGGGGAATACCAGTTTACAACCGGACAAACCATTGATGCTTTGCTGCAGAATATGACCGAAGGCAAAACGATTGTCAGCGCAAAGCGGTTTACCATACCAGAAGGCTGGAACATCGAGCAAATCGCCGACCATTTGGACAAAGAAGGCATCGTAACGAAGGCGGACTTTTTGAAGGAAGTGGATCAAGGAGCATTCCCGGAATATCCCTTTGTCGCTCAAATTCCTGCCAGCAAAGAACGGAAGCACCGCCTGGAAGGTTACTTGTTCCCGGAAACGTACGAGGTGAAAAAAGATGCGACAGCACATGAAGTCGTTTCACGGATGCTGGCCCAGTTCCAAAAGGAATGGCAGCCCCAGTGGACCAACGAGCTGAAGCAGCAAAAGCTGA
The DNA here is from genome assembly GCF_016811915.1 of Brevibacillus choshinensis. NCBI lineage: Bacteria > Bacillati > Bacillota > Bacilli > Caryophanales > Paenibacillaceae > Brevibacillus > Brevibacillus choshinensis. Next base: position 2,010,612 of record NZ_CP069127.1, read on the forward strand.
CGCTGGATCAGGCCGTCAATCTCGCATCGATCATCGAGCGAGAAGTGACAGTTGACAAGGAAAGGCCGATCGTAGCAGGCGTTTACTACAATCGGATCCGGGACAAATGGCCATTGCAAGCGGACGCCACCGTGCAGTTTGTCTTGGGCAAGCAGCGTGACCGCTTGACTTATGAGGATCTGAAAGTGAATAGTCCGTACAATACGTACACGAATCCGGGACTGCCGCCAGGGCCCATTGCCAATCCGGGACGGGCATCTCTCGAGGCCGTCGTGAAGCCAGCCAAGCACGACTACTTTTTCTATGTCACGAAAAAAGACGGAACTTCGGAGCATTACTTCTCTCGTACACTGGAGGAGCACAACGCGAATAATGCAAAAAGCAGAGGAAACTAACCAGGTTTCCTCTGTTTTTATGAACGGATCTCTCAGCCGAGTTTTTGCGAAAAAGGAAGAAATCGTCGTATGGATAGCGGCATCTTAAAGAAGTTTTTCTTTTAGAGGTATGCTATAATAATTCGGTTGCAAGATAGAGGAGTGAAAAGATGATTACCAATCCGGCCATAGATGACTACGTGTCGGGACTGGTTCCCGAGCGTTCTAAGCTGCTTGCACGCCTGGAGCAGGAAGCGGCAGTTGAAAACATTCCGATCGTTCAGCTTCCCTCCGCACAAGTCATGCGAATGCTGCTTTTGCTGCATCAGCCAAAATCCATTCTCGAAGTAGGAACTGCGATTGGCTATTCTACCATCTGGCTGGCTGAGGCTGCGCCAGAAGCGCGTATCGTCACCATGGACATCGATGAGGAACGATTGGGACGAGCGCGGACCAATATCGCAGAAGCAGGCGTTTCCGAACGCGTGGAGATCCTGCTGCGAGATGCCACATTAGGGCTGCCAGATACGTATCAATTTGACTGCTTGTTTATTGATGCGGCCAAAGGCCAATATCGGGCTTTCCTCGATCTGTATCTTCCTTTGCTGCGTGACGGAGGATTGGTGATTAGCGATAATGTGTTGTTCCGGGGATTGGTCGCGACACCGGACGAAGCTAGCAAGCGCCAACGACCGATGATTGAAAAGCTGCACGCCTACAATACGCTTTTGATGGAACATCCGCAGCTGGAGACGACCATGATTCCGGTAGGAGACGGACTTGCAGTCAGCCTGAAAAAGAAGAAGCAAGACACAATATGATCACAATCCGAGGTAGAGATTGCCTGGATGCCAAATAGGGAAGGGGATATGAGGCATGCGCAACCCCGTGTTGATTGGGGTAGCTGGAGGCAGTGGATCTGGCAAGACAACCGTCGCCAGAGAATTGTTTCGCCAGTTTCAAAATGATAGTGTAACGATGATCGAGCAGGACTCCTACTACAAGAATCAAGACCACCTGGAAATGGAAGAACGGTACTTGACCAACTACGATCATCCCTTGGCTTTTGACAATGACCTGATGCTTTCCCACCTGCAGGATTTGCTGCAAGGCAAGGCCATTGAAAAGCCCATTTACGATTTCAAAGAACATACGAGAAAAAAAGAAACCATTCGGATCGACCCAAAGGATGTCATTATCCTGGAAGGGATGCTGATTTTGGAGGATGAACGGATTCGGGATCTGATGGATATCAAAGTGTTTGTGGATACGGATGCAGATGTTCGGATTGTGCGCCGAATCGCCCGCGATATTGAAGAACGGGGGCGTTCGCTGGATTCTGTGGTCAATCAGTACTTAAATGTCGTGCGGCCGATGCACCTGCAATTTATCGAGCCGACGAAACGATATGCCGACGTGATCATTCCAGAAGGCGGATACAACCTCGTCGCGCTTGATCTGCTGTCTACCAAAATCAGCAACATCCTGCGCCATAGGCAGCAGCTGGCCAATAAGTAAGTCTCCGTGCACGCCGCATATGTCGGCGTGTTTTTTCATGCGCTCGTTTCCCTCCCTTTGAAACGGGCAATACTGGATAAAAAAGCCAGGGAGGGAAATTCGATGCAACTGGAACGGCGGTTGAAACGGCGGCACTTTCTGGTCTTGCTCGGAATGACGCTGATCTGGATCGGATTGATCGCGCGGCTGTGGTGGATCCAGCTGGGAGCCCCTCATCGCTTTACCAAACGCGGAATTGACTTGGTCAAGAATTCTGTCAAGCAACGACAGCAGAGTATCGTGCTCCACAGCGGGCGTGGGGATATACGTGATCACAACGGGTACGCCTTTACAGGTGAAGAGCATCGGGCGCTGATTCTCTTTCCATTGGCGCGAGGAAGTCTGGAGGGGACCGATGGATTGACCAAAGTGGCGCAGGTCGTTTCCCAACCGACAGAACGCTTGACAGACATCATGGAAAAAGCAAAGGCCCCTTTGTTTTTGAGGGATGAAAATGGCCGTCTCGTCGCGCTCTCCGAGAGCCAGGCAGAACAAATCAATGCCCTATCGATCCCCGGGATTGTTGCGTTAGCCATGACAGAGAGGTACCGGCAGGAAGAGGTTGCCAAACATGTCATCGGCTTTATCAATCAGAATCCGGCATTGGTGGAGTCACTGTATCCGGATGAGTGGAAGACGGGAAAGATGAATGCGGACAGCATGATCGGAGCCTCAGGTCTGGAACGCAGCTTTGATCGTTTCTTGCAGGGCGTGGAACCATCTATCCTGTCCTACTACGTAGATGGGCAAGGAAAGCCGCTGCGTGGGCTGGACATTCGTTACTCGAAACAGAATAACGAGTACTATCCACTCTCCCTCACGACTACACTCGATGTAAGCATCCAGCGCAGAATGGAGCGTATCGCCGATGAGGTAGGGCTGACAAAAGGGAGCATGGTGGTATTGGATGCCCAAACTGGCGATATTCGCGCGATTGTGAGTCGACCCAAGTACGATCAGACCAAAGTGGACGGGAAGACAGACGACTGGAAAAATCGAGCCGTGAAGCAGCTGCCGCCTGGTTCCATCTTTAAAACCGTGGTAGCTGCCGCAGCTTTGGCGGAAGGGATCGTCTCCCCTACGGAACGCTTTACGTGTACGGGCGATTATGGAAAGTACCATTTTTCTTGCTGGAAAAAAGATGGCCACGGCAGTGTGACCATGGAGGAAGCGTATGCTCAATCTTGCAATATCGCTTTTGCACAGATTGCCAATCGAGTAGGCGGGGAAAAGCTGGAGGAATATGCACGGAGATTGGGCTTGTCTGAGCTGGCTGGGCATGTCACCTCTCACCTGTTTAAGCTGGATGGCTTCAAGCAGGTGGATGGGGAGGAGCGTGGAGCCATCTTCGCAAAAAGTGTATCCCGAAAGGACGAAGGCGTCCTGATCCAGACAGCAATCGGTCAGCGGGATGTACGGATGACCCCCCTGCAAGCGGCAAATATGGTCGTAGCCATCTTGCGAGGAGGCCAGCCGACACAGGTCCGTCTCGTCAAAGAAATTAGTTACCGCAACGGCCAAGCCTTTCATCAGTTTCCCCTGCAGACTCTTCCTGTTCAAGGAATTGATTACGTCACGGCGAGCAAGCTGCGTAAGATGATGCGGAAGGTGGTCACAGATGGTACGGGGCAAGCGGTGAGCGGCGCTTCCTGGGAGGCTGCCGGAAAGACCGGGACCGCACAGACAGGGGACGACAGCCAATCGCTGAACCACCTTTGGTTTATCGGCTATGCGCCGTATGATCAACCACAATATGCAATCTGCGTCGTTGCAGAAAATCAGCCGAGCTGGGGCAGAAATCAGGCTACGGAGCTGTTTCGCCGCGTGGTTGATGAACTTGCCGATCAAACAGTTCAATCTTCCCGACCTCACGCAGGGAATTCCCCAGAATGAAGCCTCTTGCCTGCACTTGGTTTTGCCTTCCCAAGCCGACAATCAGCATGAGCGGCGAGGAAGATGCATATATGGACTGCGTAGCTTTTTCCAGGATGGTCTTCTTGTCGCCTTTACTGGGAGAAAGCCGCTTGATCGTATGACTATGCCAATCTCCAAGGTATTGCCATTGGCGGGTTTTGCTTAATTTACGAACGAGCTTGTTCAGATGGCCGTCGTCAAAATAGACAGACTTAGGCAGTTGTATAGCTTTGGGGCCAGGCTCGCTCGCATAGGTTACGACCCATCGATTATTATCCATGGGATAGCCCATCATCACCCCTCCGGTTTCGACCGAGGGGTCTTTTCTTACAGCTGTCTCGATCTGCTTCCAAGCTTTCGGAGTGATGTACAGAATCGTCATATGACGGATGTCCCTCCTTGAATCACCTATCACTACGCCTTTTAGCATATGTAATGAGTCCGCAGAACGTCCCCCATGGGAATAAAGTTTGGAATTTTCTCAAAAAATAGATTGTCACTGGCATCCTTCCTTTCTATAATTTAGAAAAAGAGTGTGAAAGGTTGATCCTATGTCTTTGGCCCCAGTAGACAATTCGCTAGTAGGAAAAACAATAGCCGTAGATCTCTATACGGAAAATGGGATCCTGCTTCTGCCTCAAGAAACGATTCTTACATCTGCTCATGTTCAGCTCCTGCAAAAACAGCGCATCAGAGAAGTGGAAGTGCGCCAGGTCCTCTCGGAGGGGACTGGGGAGCACATCACAAGCCAACTCTTGGAACTGGACGCGGATGAAGAGACGATTGCGGCCTACGTTCAAGCGCTGGACAAGACCCGCTCCGTATTTGATCAGGTCAGCCAAAGTGGGGCTTCACACTTGGAAAAGTTTTCGGAAATTTTTAGCGAAGTAGCGGAGCAATCCATGAAGCAGCTGGGATTGTTTCGTTCCCTATATGTGCTGGAAGGGGCAGACAGCTACACCTATCGCCACTCGCTGAACGTCGGCATTCTCTGTTCCCTGATCGCTCGCCTGATGAAATGGAGTGAAGATCGGATCGCCTTTATGGGGACGGCAGGGTTTCTCCATGATTTGGGGAAAATGCGCGTACCCAAGGAAATATTGCTCAAGCCAGGCAAGCTGACAGATGAAGAATTTGCGGAAATGCAGAAGCATACGGTCTACGGCTATCAAATGATCATGGAGATGGAGGGCGGCTCGGAGCTGCTCGCTCAATGTGCCCTGATGCATCACGAGAGGCTGGACGGAACGGGGTACCCGCAGAAACGGATCGGCAATGAGATCCCTGTCGAATGTCAGGTGCTGGCAGTCGCTGATATGTTTGATGCAATCTGCTCAGACCGCGTATACAAGGAGAGGACGTCCCCCTTTGAGGCGGCCCAGCTCCTGTGGAAGGAAGCGTGCGGCGGCAAGCTGAACATTGAGATCGTCTCCCAGTTTGTGAGGTATATTGCGCTGCTGTATGTGGGGGCACGTGCTCGCTTAAGCAACGGGGAAGAAGTGGAAGTCATTTTGATTCATCCGGATGAGCCGATGCGTCCTTTGGTACGCAGAAGCAGTGAATTCTTGGATTTGCGCTATGAACGCCAACTGACCATCGAGAAAATGATTGGGTGAAGAAGGGAACCGCTCCAAATTGGGAGCGGTTTCATTATTATGGTTCTGTGACAGTTGTCCTGTGCGTCTCGACCTGTGAAGAAGGATGTGACAAAATAGAGAGTGAACGCTAGAAGGAAGCTACCGTGACTAAAGGAGGATACGAGCATGATTCGCAGAGCAACCCCTACGGATGCAGACTTTGCAGCGCCGCTCATCTATGAAGCCATTGGAGATATTGCTCACTCACTTACAGGGGCGACAGAGCCAAATGAGGTCATTCGGGTCATGAGCCAATTTTTCGCCCAGACAGGCAATCGGCTTAGCTACGAGAATGCTGTAATCGCCATGGATAAGGACAAGCCCGTTGGTTTAGCGCTGTTTTACCACGGCAGCCAGACACAGAGGCTGGATCGTCCTTTTGAAGAGCATGTAAAACGTGTAACCGGCGAAACACCACATATTGTGAAAGAGGCGCGTGACGATGAATTTTATCTGGATACCGTCGTAGTGAGCGGGGATTCCAGAGGAAAAGGCATCGGCAAAGCTCTGTTGAATGCTTTTGAAGAGGAAAGTGAACGCAGAGGACATGAAAAAATCGCCTTGCTGGTGGATGAAGATAACCAGCGTGCGCGCAAGCTGTATGAATCCATCGGGTATCGGCAGGACGGTACGATCATGGTGAGCGGTCATCTGTACAGCCATATGGTCAAAAGCGTAATGGTACCTGTATAAGGAAAGAACCGCTTCCAAAAGGGATAATTCCCCGGGGAGCGGTTTTATTGTTTTGGTAGATTTCTCTCTTTTTCTAATGCTTCTATTCGCTTTTCCAGCGTTTCCATGCTTTTCTTCCATTGATTGCGGCTGCTCTTTCTTCTGCTCATTTCCACAACGAGCAGAATCGGCACCAGCAGCATGCCAGCAAGCAAGGTGAAGATGAGCATTTGAGTAATCATTGTGCCCCACTCAAGCGACACAGCACCAAAATCCAGCATATCGGGCCTCCCATCTTCCTTTTCATTATTTTACCAAATATATACAAATGGAAAAAGACCTCGTTTGCCAATTGCCGATAGCCGAACGAGGTCGTTTCGTATGCAGGAGGTAGCACCCTGTTTTATTCTGCAGCCTTTAGAGCCAGCTCCAATGCCTTGTTGCTGCCCATTGCTTTTGCCTGATTCACGAGCTGCGCGGTAATCTCTGAGCCTTCTGCTGCTAGGAGCTCTCCAGCTGGATCGTACAAGCTCGCGGACAAGGTTTTGCCGATCAATTCTTCCAGGTCCAGGTCATCTACCGCAGAGGAGACGGGCTCTTGCGTGACGGCAGCCTCTCCGACTGAGGCAGGTTCAATCCCGCTCATTGCCTGACGGAAAAACTCGTCGGACACGAGTGGCTGCTCCCCTTCGTCGGAGATGACAGTGATTTCCTTGCCGAAAGTTATGACCGATGCTTCTGGCAACACGAAAGGAGTGTCTGGCTGGTCCAACATGCAACCCAAGATCTTTCCGGTTGCAGGATCAAAGTAGTACTCCGCAATCTGCCCCAGATGATGACCCTTGCGCGAGATGATACGGGTTCCTTTGATTTGAATATTCTTGCTCAACAGCTCGTTGGCAATCGGAATGTCAGCCAAGTCAATGACGGCATTTTCAGAATCAATGGTGACGGCGTAATCGCCGAGACCTTCCACTAACTTGAATGGTACGGCTTTGATACCGAAATCCCATTGGTCATTTTGGACGACGATGAATTCGATGCTGCGCTGCTCAGGGTTGATGACAAAGCTCTTAACCTTTCCGATTTCTTTTCCTGCCAAGATGCTGATGATAGGTTTGCCCAAGACTTCTTTGGTCTGTTTCATGACGTTGCTCCTCTAGTGAAATGGAATGGCTGTAGAACGGTCATTGCTGCCTGCAAGTAAGGTGCGAAAATGTGTGACGACTTTATCGTGAATAGCGGGTGGAACGAGCGACCAAGACAAGTTCCGTTTATTTTCGAGCTGCAGCTCCTGGATTAATGCTTCAAGATAGGAGATGTGCTTGCTGAAGTCTTCCCGTTTTTTCCGGGAAAGCGCAGGGTTATCGCTCAATACTTTCTCCATGACGGAGATGCTCTCTTCATATAACCCCATTTCGTTCAATACTTGAACCAGTTGCTTGCTCAATATGTAAGTGGCCGTTATCGGGGGATTGTACCGCAGAGCCTCTCGCAAGGATTGATACGCACGCAAATAATCGCTATGCTGCAAGGCAATCTCCGCCTCTGCCGACAGGGCTTGGATTCGAGTGCGGTTCTCCGGCAAAAGTTCCGTTTCAGCCTTGGCAGGTGGAGAATCTGCAGGTAGGTGCGCCTGCAGCGATACGGTATCCTCCTGAGCATCCAGGTCATGGAGCGGAGTAACAGCAGGGACCTGCCCATCTTCGGTTTGTATTGCAAGATCATCGTTGGCTATTTCCTCAGGAATGCCTGTGCTGCTCGCTTCGGAAGTGGCCTCCGTGTCTGCCGGCACCTCAAGATGCACGCCAGGAAGCTCTGCCTCATTTGAAGCGGTGATGTGGATTGGCTGTTGTTCTTCACGCTGCTGCCAAATAGGCGCTGCGACCTCTTCTGCAGTCGGCGTGATCAGCAAGGGCTGCTCAGACCTCAGTGCGATTTCAAACTGCTGTTCGATTTCCAGATCCTCCTGTTTTTGCAGGAAGATGACGGAGATCGCGACACCCGCAAAAACAAGAATGGCGAGGCTGATTGTCCATCCGATCCCGATGCTGGAGGCACTGGAGTACCCGACCAAGCCGGCACTGGCAAAGGCAAGGATCAAAATGAGCACGCTCCGCAGCTTGTGAAACAGGATACGAGTATAAAAGAAGATCAGGACGAGCAAAAGGGCTGCCAGGCCGATTATTTCGGAAGCAATCATAAGAATCACCCTGCACAAGTTTGATAGGGATACTCAGAAGTATAAGGACAACAAGGCTGTGTTCACTCTATAGGCATCCCATCCTGTCTCGAAAGCTGTTGAAAGGTCTTTCTTACCATTATCGGCATTCGCATATGTACACGATATGGGAAAGAGGGCTTAGTTTTGTTAGGGGGAAAAGGCTTCTTTGATGCTTTTGGATTAAGGATGGATAAATGTCCTTCTTGAACGAGTTGTTCTGGTACATACGATTACCGGAATAAATACTATTGTTTGAATAAAGGGAATCGTTTAGTATAATAGTAAATATTTCCTGGAACTTTAGTCCTATTTCCAGAAGGGGGGAATACGATATTAAAGAGAAGATCGGTATAAATAAGTGTACTTATTCGCTCAAAGCTAAAAAAATTAATAATGTGCAAACAAATTTCGGGATGGAGACTAATAAATGATATGAATGATAAAGTTGTTCTGATAACAGGAGGGGCAAGAGGGATAGGAAACACAGTTGCGAAATTTCTGGCAAAAGAAGGAGCAACTGTTTGGATAACATCTCGACAAGCTCAACAACCACATCTCATTTCCAAAATATCATCTGGTGAGATTGGGGAAGTAAGATTAGATGTAACTGATGAGAAGAATGTCCAAGCCGTCTTCGAGAGAATGGATACTCTTTATGGGAAATTAGATGTGTTAATAAATAATGCTGGAATTAGCGTTTTCAAACCAATTGAGGAAACTACATTAAAGGAATGGGATGATGCTTTTTTAACGAACATGTCAGGATTATTTTTGTGTAGCAAAGAGGCTTTTAAGCTTATGAAAGGAAGAGGTGGACGCATTATAAATATCGGGAGCGTCTCTGGCTATATTCCTATTAAAGAAAACGGAGCTTACGGAGCTTCAAAGTACGCCGTACGAGGCTTTTCTAAGATATGTAATGAAGAATGGAAAGAACAAAATGTAAGAGTATCAATCATAAACGCTGGAGCTGTCTACACGGGTATGTGGAATGAACGTGAAGGATTTAATCCTTCTGATATGCTGCAACCAGAAGATATTGCAGAAGCAGTGGTAGATATTGTGAGAAAACCAATTCATGTACGAATTGATGAAATAAAAATATTGCCTTCTAAAGGTGTTTTATAAGGGAGTTAATAATGGAAAAAATTGCAATCGTTACTGGAGCTGGACGCGGGATTGGAGCTGCAACTGCAAACTTTCTCGCTGCAGAAGGGATTTCTGTTGGTGTACTCGATGTAAATTTGGAAAATGCTCAACGAATTTCTAATAATATCCTTAACAGTGGGGGTAACTCAATTGCTATTAAATGTGATGTCGGAAATGTAGAACATGTTGAGAATGCGATTAAAACGATTGAAAATGAATTTGGAGTCCCTACAATATTGGTGAATAATGCTGGAGTAGGTGGTCCTTTTCATCGGATTGATCAGGTTACAGACGAAGAATGGGAATGGATAATGAATACGAATTTGAAAAGCATTTTCTATTTTTGCCGTAGACTACTCCCTAAAATGAAGAATTTAGAATTTGGAAGAATTATTAATGTTGCTTCAATCCAAGGTTTGCTGGGCTCTGCTCATTCTTCTACCTATGTAGCGTCAAAGCATGCCATGGTTGGTTATACAAAAACAATTGCTGCTGAATGGGGGCAGTATGGTATTACAGCAAATGCAATCTGTCCAGGTTATGTTGATACTGCTCTTGGTGTGCAAACAGATAAAATAAATGATTACATGGACCGAGTTCTTCAAAAAAGCCCGGTAAAGAGAGTAGCCATGCCTGAGGAAGTTGCCTCATTAATTGTGCATCTTGTTGGTCCACATAGTGGATACATAAATGGTGCCTCTTATACAATTGATGGAGGTATCTCAGCACACGTCGGAATAACAAGTGATATATAAATTTTTTTAGTTGGGAGGGATAAATTAATGAAGTTGTCCTGCCAAGAACATTTAGTGCCCGGTAGTTCTTTAAAAGAAAAGGTAGACTGGCTCGAGCAAAAGCAGTTTGCTGGAATTGAATTATGGGGTTTTGGACTAAAGGATAGGTTAAAGGAAATTAGCCGTGTAATCCATTCAACTACAATTAATATCAGTGCCGTTTGTGCCGGTTACGAAGGGGATTTATTTTCCGAAAATTATGACGAGCGAAAAGGTACGATCAATAGTATTAAGGAATTAATATTGCATTGCGCAGAAATTAATTCGCCTGGTTTGATTGTCGTGCCCTCATTTGGGACTTCAAAAACATTAGGAGTATTACATCCTAGAACTATTATTCGGGACAGTGATGTCGAAGAATTTGGAGAAATATTGGGCGAAATTGGAGATTATGCAGAATGTAACAATCTAAAAATATATGTTGAGCCAATTAATCGGTATGAATCCTTTCTATTTAACAAGATATCTCAAATAGCTAAGGCGTGTATGCATGCCAGCTCTTCAGCTTTATCTATTTTAGTGGACACTTTTCATACGAACATTGAAGAACAAAATGTCGTAGAAGAACTAAAAAAATATAGTGATCTAATTGGATATGTACATTTATCTGACTCTAACCGATTAATTCCTGGATTTGGGCATATCGATTTTAAAACCATAGTGGATTCATTAAACAGTAATGGATATCGAGGATATTTGTCTTTTGAATGTTTTTTAAACAATTCTGATGAACTAACAATGGCGAGAAGTTATTTACTTGAACTAGAACAAAAATTAGTGTAGGTAACCAGTATGCAATGAAGTCAGTGATGGGCAATTGGTTCTACGTTGACTTTGTTGAAATCAGAGGACAAGCCCTAGGTTGCCAGTGGGGCTTGTTTTTTCATTTTTGTGGTAGTGGGAAATGTCGTACATGCACATATGGGCTGCCGCCCACATAAGCATAGGAGTAAGCTATCCCAGACGTGGAGGTGGCAGCCATGTCCAGCATTTTTGCGGCACTTTCGTTGGTTTTCAAGGAACTTTTGATGTTCGTGGCGTATGTCAAGAACAACGCTTTTCCCCAACCGCTCCCTGACACGGAGGAAGAAAAGTACTTACGACTAATGGCAAAAGGCGATCCGTACGCTCGCAACAAGCTGATCGAGCATAATCTGCGGCTGGTCGCCCACATTGTCAAAAAGTTCGAGAACACCGGTGAAGACAGTGAAGACCTCATCTCCATCGGCACCATCGGCCTGATCAAGGCGATCGAGAGCTATCAGGTGGAGAAAGGCACCAAGCTGGCTACGTACGCAGCGCGTTGTATTGAAAATGAAATCCTCATGCATCTTCGCAGCTTGAAGAAGACCAAGAAAGACGTCTCGCTGCACGACCCGATCGGAACCGACAAGGAAGGGAATGAAATCACCCTGATTGACGTTCTCGGGACGGAAACGGACGAAGTGGTGGACGCGGTGCAGCTCAAGCTGGAGTCCAACAAGATTTATCAGCACATCCATATCCTCGATGATCGGGAAAAAGAAGTGATCATCGGCAGGTTTGGCCTGGATCAGGACAAAGAGAAGACACAGCGGGAAATTGCACGTGAGTTGGGCATCTCCCGTTCGTACGTGTCAAGGATCGAGAAGCGGGCTTTGATGAAGCTGTTCAATGAGTTTTATCGGACGAAGCAGACACAGAATCGGTAGGGTGAAAAGGAAATCAGAGGTTGTCGGTGAGGAACCGCAAGTTCGGCACGATGGTAACGTGCCCGACTTGCGGTTTTTTGCATCCTGAGGACATATGTCCTTCCTCCCTTTCGGAAACTATCCTTTAATAAAGGAAAAACGAGTGGAGGGAACAGCATCGTGAAAGGAAGTATCTTTGCCGTAGCAGGTGGGGCATTTCTCACCCTGCAAGGAGTTGCAAACGCGCGTATCAGTCAGAGCATAGGCACTTGGCAGACGGCTACGATTACCCAGCTTACCGGGTTCGTGGCGGCGCTCCTGATCTTGCTGCTCGTCCGGGATGGCAGCTGGAGCGGCTTTCGCCAGGTAAAGCCGTGGTATTTGGCAGGAGGAGCCTTCGCTGCCCTCATTATTTTTAGCAATATCACGGCGATGAAGCAAGTAGGCGTGACACTGACTGTATCTGCCCTGCTCATCTCCCAGCTGTGCCTGACTTTTGTGATCGACAGCAACGGGTGGTTTGGCGTGATGAAGAAAAAGATGCGGCTGCCACAGTTTATCGGCATCGCGATGATGATCGCAGGCGTAGTCATACTAAAGCTATAATACAAGTAGGCTATGGACGGCGTAGGTAGAGGGGAACGATGTCATGAAAGAAGTGTTGGATCGGAAGCTGCTGCAGCATTATTTGCAAGAGCATCAATTGCAAGCGGTATTTAACGAGCGAATCAAGCCGCATGTCGGCTTATACAGCTTTGAGCAAGGAGAGCTCATCTGCTCGCAAGGAGAAGTCCCGCAAAATTTGTACGTACTGTTAAAAGGAAAGCTGAAGGTGTACACCACTTCGGAGGAAGGAAAAACGCTGATTCTTTCCTTCAAGACTCCACTCGAGCTGATCGGGGACATCGAGTACGTCCGAGGAACGGATATCGTCAATACCGTGGAGGCGGTCTCTCCCGTTTTGATGCTGGGCGTCGGACATCGTTGGCTGCACAAATACGGAAAAAGCGATCCGCAGCTGCTCCAGTTTCTCCTGGATCATATTACGCGGAAGTTTTACGTCAAGTCGTCCTCGATGAGCTTCAATCTGATGTATCCGGTGGAAGTGCGCTTGGCCAGTTACTTGCTCTCCGTATCTTTTGACGATACGGATACAGAGCTGACAGGCAGATTGGACACAACGAGCATGATGGACGCGGCCAATCTTCTCGGGACCAGCTACCGTCATCTGAATCGGGTGCTTCGGCAGTTTTGCGCAGAGGGCCTGATTGAGCGGAGTAAAGGGTTGGTCCTGGTGAAGGACGTAGAAGGATTGCGAAAGCTGGCACGTCACAATATTTACGAAATGCAGCCAGGATCATTCAGCGAAAAGGAGTAGAGCAATCATGGTTTTGGGGATGGTATTGGCACTGATAGCGGGCTCGTTTATCAGTTTGCAAAATATATTCAACAGCAAGGTGAATGAGCGGGTAGGATCTTGGGCTACGACCACACTCGTCCTGGGCATGGGCTTTTTGGCCTCCTTGACGATGGGGCTGGTCTTTGAGGGGGGAGGAATCTTTGCCCTTTCGCAAATGCAGCCCTGGTTCTGGTTCAGTGGATTGATCGGGGTGGGAGTCGTGACATGTATTGTGCAGGCAGTCCGTCGACTTGGCCCTACGTTTGCCATTTCAATCGTTCTGACATCACAGCTCGGGTTTGCCCTCCTGTGGGATTCTCTGGGGTGGCTGGGACTCAAACAGGTTCCATTTACGCTCCATCATTTGCTGGGTGTACTCGTGATCGTGGGCGGCATCCTGCTCTTCAAACTAGGCGGCGCAGAGAAAGTCTCGGAAGGTATGTCTTGAATCGAGCAGCAGTAATGAAAAAACCAGTACTCACACATGGTGCGAGACTGGTTTTTGCGTTTTTAGACGGGTGTGGTCTCAACGATTTCGGCAAGACGCTCTTTGATCCCGCCCGTGCAGACGCCCCCGTGATAGGCAATGACGGTCTCGATATCCAAATCGATTAGCTTGGCGATGGATTGCAGAGCCTTTTCTTTGTCAGGGGTAAAAGCTGGATTGAAAGGCATGAGCACACCGTCCTGCGCCGTCAGGGCATCACCCGAGATGAGCGTTTTGCTCGGGATATGGTACAACGAAATGTGGTCAGGTGTATGACCGGGAGTAAAAATCACTTGGATGCCGCCACAGTACGGAAGAACATCGCCATCTTGCACGATGTGATTGACTCTGACAGGGGGAGCCATCGCTCCGCTTTTGATCAGAGGCAGCTCTCCCGCGATATATGGAACAGCCACTTCATGGGCAATCACCTCGAGATTTCCCTCGAACGCATCGACTAGCTCCGGCAGGCTGCCGATATGATCGCGGTCCTGATGGGTAATGATGACCCTTTTTAGGTTTTGAAAAGGAATGGATTCTTGCTCGATCACCGATTGGATGAGCTTGAGCTGTCCAGGAATGCCCGTATCTACGAGAATGGCCTCGTCACCGTCCCACAAGAGTGCGGTATGGACAACGAACTGACCACCTTCCACGTTCATCTCGAGCTTAATGACCTTGAGTCCTGCATTTGTGTTCATCACTGCCACCTCCACTAGTTCATCATGTACCGAGCAAGTATTCCCCATTGGGTCCGGAAAATCCTTTTCTCCTCGGCAGTTTCCAGGGAATGGGAGAGCAACATTTCAAAATTCTCTTCATGTTAAAACTAACATGTAAGGAAGATCGAACACGAGGAGATGGAAAAATGACAAACTTGGCAGGAAAGATCGCGCTCGTCACAGGAGCGAGCAGAGGGATAGGACGTGGAATTGCTTTGCGTCTGGCAACGGATGGGGCGATCGTAGCCGTTCATTATGGAAAGAAGCGAGAAGCAGCCGATGGGGTTGTCCGGGAGATCCAAGAGCGCGGGGGGAGTGCCTTTGCAATTGGTGCGGATTTGCTCACCGTGCCAGGCATCCTCGGTTTGTTCGAGGAGTTGGATCGAGCGCTTGTGGAGCGTACAGGAAAAGCGCAGATCGATATTTTGGTGAACAACGCGGGGATTGGTCAGAGTGCCACCATTGAGGAGACGACCGAAGAATCTTTTGATGAAGTGATGAATCTCCATGTCAAAGCGCCCGTTTTTCTCATTCAGCAAGCATTGCCGCGGATGAGAGAGGAGGGAAGGATCATCAATATTTCCTCCGCTGTGACGAGGATTGCCTTTCCCAATTTGTTTGGCTACAGCATTTCAAAGGGCGCAATCAACACGTTGACCTATAACCTGGCGAAGCACCTCGGGCCCCGTCAAATCACAGTTAATGCCATCATGCCGGGGATCATAGACACGGATATGAATGCGGGGACTTTGCAAAACCCAGAGGGACAGCAATTCGCAGCGAGCCTGTCAACCTTTGGGCGTTGGGGGCAACCGGCAGACGTCGCCGATATTGCCGCTTTCCTTGCGTCAGCGGACAGCCGGTGGGTAACGGGACAGTTGATCGATGCGAGTGGAGGCTCCCATCTGTAAGGAAATCAAAACCAGCCAGTCTACAGCACGTCCATTCGTGCCTGTAACTGGCTTTTTTCATTCAGAAAAGAATGTATATGATTCTTATAGGCACGTACCTTTTTTCCAACCAGGGGAAACTATGTACTTTTAGTAAAATTATGCAGTGAAAAATATTGACTGCAAATAAATTCTTGTGATAATATAAATATTTTTATTCCTGAAGTGTGTTATAATGAATGAGTTGGAAGTAAAGGAGGTGGACGTATGTTTCAAGTTGGAGACAAGATTTTTTATCCTATGCATGGTGCTGGCATCATTGAGGCTATGGAGGAAAAAGAGTTTCTCGGGGAAAAACATCTGTATTTTGTGTTGCATATGTTGCTGAAAGAACTCGACATCATGGTTCCTGTTGAAAAGATGTCCGCTTTGGGAATTCGCGCGATCGTAGACGGACAAACACTGGAACACGTTTTTGCTGTCTTCCACGCGGGGGAACCAGACCTGTCGCAGAATTCAGCCCAACGGATGAAAGTGAACACAGAAAAGTTGAAGAGCGGCAATATTTATCAAGGGGCAGAAGTGGTCCGCGATTTGCAATTGATCAGCCGAAACAAGGTGCTGGGAACGAGCGATCGGATCATGCTGGACAATGCGATGCTGAACTTGATCAGTGAGATCGAGCTTGTATGCAATCTGGATCGTGACGAGGCGACAGAGCTGTTGAGACGGATGGTATCCGAAGAGACAGTCAATGCGGCTCCCTAACAGACAGAGCAAATCATCAGGACACCGATGATGTTTATCCTTAGATGAATAAACAAAAGCAGGGTGTGATTGCACAGGCAATCGCACCCTTTTTGCATGCTAGAGAAGGAGGGAAGAACGATATTCGCTGCGCTCGGCAAACTGATGGAAGCCAGCTCGCAGAAAGGCTTTTGCCATGGGGTGGTTGCATAGATCGGTGTCGGCGCGTATGAACTTTTCACCTGCTTGAACGAGTGTGGAAACTCCTCGGTTCAACAGCTGATCGACATAGCCGCGCCCTCGGAAGTCGGGCAGCACCCCGATGTACCCAATCGTTGCAAAAGTGGGACTTTTTGTAGGGAGGATGAATCCGATGACCCTCTCGTCTGGCGCATAGGCAAGTTCCCACCAGTCTGGTTCATAAGACATGCTTTGTAAACCTTGAAAGATCTCTCGCGCCTGGGCGAGGGGACCATGCTCAGCGCGTTCCTTCGCAATCAGGCGATCCAAGGTAGACGTGGACCCCCGCATGATCGCATCCAGAAAGGCATCTTCCCCGACCTCCGTCAAGCTGCGGTATACGATACCAGCGTCTGGTGCCGGCATCAGGGCGAAAGGAGCGATGCCGTTCTCGGAATTCCATTCAAAACGAGAGGTTTCCCGCTGTAATTCAAATCCGAGCTTGCTCAAAATGTGTTTGCGCTCTTTGCGATTTTCCTGCCATTGAGGAGCAGCAGCGGGTGAGTCCAAAACGTATCCGAGTTGCGTGACCCCCGTTTCTCTGCAGGTCAAAAGCAGGCGCTGCCACAGAAGATCAGCCAGCTGTGAGCAATGCGCATCATCCCACGGAAGATCAAGCAAAAAGATATCCAATGGGCTTGCTTTTCCAGGCAGCGTCCAAAAAGCTACACGGCCAATCCCTGTGCCTTCCTTTTCCAAAACAAAGCACCAATCAGGACGCATGGCCCCTTTTTCAAACATTTGTTCAAGGTAAGCGCGAATTGACGATTGTCGATGGACCGGGGTGGATATGGCCGAGAACATGTCGAGCTCATGAGGAAAAATGGGACGAATCGTGTACATAAAAGGCACTCTCCTTTTTTAACGTGCGTGGGTAAAACAGCATGAGAGTCCCCCCTTTCCGGATAAAGTAACTCATAAATGTAATTTTGCTAGTTACATCACCATTTTATAGAGAAAAATTCTTCCAGTCAATCTCCATTTTTCCCGTTACAATAAGGGGAGAATAATGAAGACAGGAAAGTAAAGGACTGGCAAGTTGAAAAAAGAGAGAAGCAGAGGAGACGAAAATGAAGCAAGGGAAAACGAACGCGATGCGCATCCTGGACAAGGAAAAGATCGACTACGGGATGCTGTCGTATTCAGCAGACGATGGCAAAATAGACGGCGTGTCCGTCGCCCAAAAAATCGGCAGAGAAAAAGGTGTGGTTTACAAAACATTGATTTCTCAAGGGGCGAGCAAGGCGTACTACGTCTTCGTCATACCTGTCGAAGCTGAGCTTGACCTAAAAAAAGCTGCGAAAGCGGTTAGCGAAAAGAAAGTAGAGATGATTCCCGTCAAAGATATCACTACTGTGTCGGGATACATTCGCGGAGGGTGTTCGCCGATTGGCATGAAAAAATGGTACCCCACCGTCATCGAAGAAAGTGCTCAGACCCTGGACACCATTATCGTCAGCGGCGGGAAAATCGGCGTGCAAATTGAATTATCCATTGCAGATCTGGCAAAAGCGACGAGGGCTTCTTTTGCAGAGATCACAATGGAGTGAGGAGCCCATCTTACCAGCAGGCAATTTGCAGCCGTTTGGATTCGGACAGATAAGTTAGAAAACTTGGCTGCGCCAAGCTTTTGCACCCAAAGGGTACAGGTCTCGCATTAGTACCCAAAGGGCACAAGTCTCGCCTTCTCACTTTGATCGAGGTCTCGCTATGTTGCACTTATACTGGATAAGAATCTTATAAATTCTTATCTGTACAAAAAAGGAGCGTGCCTCAATCACGCTCCTTTCGCTGTTATTGAGAACGATTACACGAAGCGCCTCCCGATAACCTGTGTCGCGCGATTCCAGAGCTGCTGCAATCGCCTGCGTCCACGTAGCGCCAGATGCTTATCTGGCCTTCTCAAATAGGCCCGCATCGGCATGACGCGGAATTTGGCGCGCCCGCCCGAAAAATAGCGCTGAGAATAGGTAGGAACGATCCGGATATCGGTAAGGCTCGTTTGGCCCTGGGGATCCTTTTCCACAGCAAATTGCAATATCGCCCCACATTGGGACTGATCAAACGACAGCATTTTTTCCGACGTGAAATTTCCTAATGAATAAGCGACCAATGTGCGCTTTTTCCTGCCATCGGCTGTCGTGATGATGGGTGTGACGACTGGCTGCAGCACGTGCGGATGCGCACCTAGAATGACGTCCGCCCCTCGTTCCAATAGATTTTGCGCCAGGATGCGTTGCCTCTGAGTAGGCGTGAAGCGGAACTCTACGCCAAAGTGCAGGCAGAGGATCAGCAAATCGACCTCTGGACGCAAGCGTGAGAGGTCCTGCTCGATGACAGACGGATCCAGCAGATTGACGATCCACGGTGATTCCACGGGTACCTGCTGCTTGTTGGTACCGTACGTATACGCCAGTATGCCGATTCGTATGCCGTTTACCTCACGGATCAGAAAGGTCGAGGCTTCTTCGGCCGTGCGATACGTCCCGGTATGAGCGATCTGGTGCTGATCCAGCACGTCTAGCGTACGGAGCAGACCTTGTGGCCCCCCATCCAGACAGTGATTGTTGACGGTCGTGAGGACATCGAACCCCGCCTGCCGCAGGTCGCGAGCCAGCTCATCCGGGCAGTTGAACCTCGGATAGCCTGTGCGGGCTGACCCGATTTGGTAGGGCTGTGTCCTGCCGCTAAACGTTGTCTCCAAGTTGCCGATGGTCAAATCAGCACGCTGCAAGAGGGGAGTCACAGGTGCGAACATCTCAGCAAACGAGTAGCTCTGGGTTCCTAGTATTTTCGCGGACTCGACCTGTTCCCTCCACATCAGAATGTCGCCTACTGCGGCGATTGTAGCTCTGCGATTCATAGGCCTCACCTCTCTTTTTCTACCTTATTCGGGGCGAGGTCCGCTTGTTTTGGATGATAGCGGAACGTTTTCATAGATAAAGGTCCATACAGGCTCTATGTGTTCCTCATACAATATCCAAGCTGATGGTGAGGACTCGCAGAGGAGGGGGTATCCAATGAAGGGTTTCGGGAAAAGGATCGCCAAAACGAAGGCGAAAGCACAGCCTATGAAGACACTCATTCTCCAAAAGCCCGTGATCGCGGTGACAGGCAGTGCCGGGAAGACGACGACAAAGGAATTGATATCTTCCATTCTGGGCAGGCGCTGGAACATTTACAAATCGATGCATAACAAAAACTTCTTAGGGAATACGCGGGCGCATGCCAGGCGCATCTCGGATGAGCATCAAGCTGTCGTCCTCGAATACGGGATTTTGGGAAGCGGTCACATAAAAAAGCACTGTGAAATGATACAGCCATCAATCGGTGTCATCACGAATATCGGTACGGCACACATAGGTAATTTCGGGGGCAAAATGAGCGGAATCGCGATGGCAAAATCAGAGCTGATCCGCTGCATGAAACGGACGGGGACCGTCTTTCTCAATCAAGATTGCCCTTACTCGCGCCAAATGACGATGCAGCCGTATGTAGGCTCATTTTCCGGCAAATTTGTTACGATTGGAATCGAGGAAGACGCAGACTACCGAGCAACGGACATCCATGTCGAAGATCGGGGAATTCGTTTCTCCTGTTTCATCGGAGAAAGACTAGAGGAATTTTACCTTCCGATATTGGGAGAGCACAATATCAGCAATGCCTTGTTTGCCATTGCCGTGACTCATTCGTTGGGATTTTCCGTGGAAACGATTCGGGAAGGTCTGAACGCATTTCACCCACAAAGAAAAAGGCTTACACGCTACCGTCTGGATGACAATGTACAGGTTCTTGATGATACCTACAGCTCGAACCCAGATGCTGCCAAGGCAGCGATCGACGTGCTTTGTCAGGTAGGAAGCGGGACGAAAGTTGCGGTTCTCGCCAGTATGCTGGAGATGGGAAATTACGAGATTCAGGCACATGAAGAAGTGGGTCGATACGTAAGTCAAAGGGAAGTCGATTACCTGTACACGCTGGGAGCGAGCGCTCGCCACATTGCGCGTGCAGCCATTCGTTCCGGTTTTCCAGCCAACCGAGTCATTCATTGCCACACGAAAAGCAGACTGCATCAGCTGCTTTCGGAGCGGATCAGACCCGATACCTCTTTCCTCGTAAAAGGCTCTCATCGATTGAAAATGGGGGATACGGTTTTGTTTTTGCGCAAGGAAATGGTAAGGGGCCGTCGGAAAAGAAAGGCATAGACTCGCTGTGCCCAGGAGCGCTTGTCCGCTAGGAGGACAAGCGCTTTTTAACTGGCACCATCCCAACTAGAATCCAAGAAACGAGCTAGGGCTTTGGACATCCGCCTATGTAATCAAATCCTCTATTGGAAAGATTTACAGCCTACTAGGTCCGCCGATTTTCCCGTAAACTGGTTCCGTACCCAATCCGTTGGGAAAGACACAGCCAGGAGGAGAACGAATGACGAAACGAGATTGGTTGCAAAAATCGACTGTCGCCGTCATGTTGAGTGCATCCTTGCTCATGTTCACGGAAGGTGGACATGCTGCAGCAGCGCAGACTGTGGATTCGCAATCTTCTGCCAAGTCAGCAGAGGTAATCAACATCGCCAAGACGTTAATCGGGAAAGATTACAAATACGGCGCTACAGGACCTAGTTCCTTTGGGTCGGCCGGCTTGGCAACGTACATATTCAAACAAGTGGGAATCAATGTGGACGATACGATCGCGGAGCTGTACAAAGCAGGCGAAAAGGTGTCGGAAGATAATAAGCAAGCAGGCGACCTGCTGTTCTTCTCTTCGACTGGTTCGGGAGCACCGAGCTTCATGGGAATTTACATCGGCAATGACCAGTACATCTATGCGTCTCAGGGCGAAGATGCCGTGGTTCTGAAAAAGGTCAGCGATTATACGAAGAAGCTGGTAGGCATACGCCGAGTGCTGCAAGATACAGGAACGACTCCTGATCCAGGAACGACGAATCCTGAAACATCGAATATCGGAGACAAAGTCATCGAAGCCGGAAAGAAATACTTGGGGACGCCGTATGAATACGGATCGACCCGATCGAACAAAAAGACGATGGATTGCTCCGAATTCACCATGTGGGCCTATAGGGATGGAGCCGGCATCAATATGGGCACTGGCGGAACGAAAGCACAGGCTAACTATGTCAAGAGTCACGGTTCGTACACGACTGACATCAACAAGCTGAAAAAAGGCGATCTGGTCTTCTTCATGAGCTACAAAGGCTGGAGGGAGTCGGATTATAAAAACATTGACGTATCCAAGCAGAGCATGACCCATGTCGGAATCTACATGGGAGATGGCAAGCTGCTCCATACATTCTCCAAAGAGTCGGGCGGCGTCAAAATGACCGATTTCAAGGGTACGCACTGGGAATACCGCTTTATCATGGGTGGACGCCCGTATTAAGGTGAAAACGAGAAAAGGGACAGCGCGAGTGCGTTGTCCCTTTTCCCATTTTACAGGGCTTTTTGCATACGTGATAATGGCACAGAAGACAGGAGCGGAAAAAATAGGTGAATGACGGGCGGCAAACGCACATGCCATATCCGCACTTGCTGCATTTCCTATAGGGAGACTTGTAGGAGGTGAACGTCATGTCATATGGTTTTCCGCCACCACCGCCGCCCGGAGGTTATCCAGGATCATCCGGGGCACCCGGAGGATTCCCGCCGCCGCCGCCAGGACCGCCGCCTAGCAGGACGCCGAGCTCGCCAGGACAGCATGGATACGGGGGCACACGACGCATTGACGCAGGAAGCTTCTATCCTTGCTTATACCGCTATTCCTATGTCTGGCTGAGAAATGGCAATTCGTTCTGGTTCTACCCCGTTTACATCAGCCGTAACTCCGTTTCAGGCTACCGCTGGAGGCGGGATCACTGGCAATATTACGGAACCGAGCTGAACAGGATTGCCTATTTTACATGCTAAGGAATAAGGAAAAAGGCGCATGTCCCAAGTGAGAGTGGGGATGCGCCTTTTGGCTTTCTCAATCATTCCCTATTATTGAACCGACAATGGGAAGCTCTTGTGATCGTGGACGTCCCCTTTCTCGACGTGCACGTTGACGGTGTAGCTGCCAGCGGTAGGGAGAGCAGCATCTGCGCTGTACTGTCCTGGCTGCGTTTCCGTCGCGTCAACAAAAGTATGCTTTTCTTCGTTCCCTTGCCAGAATTCAAATTTCACCGTGGCCTGTGAAAAGCTCTGGTTCTCTCTCATCAAATGGACGGTAAAGATCGCGGAATCTGCCGCCTTGACTGATTCCGGCGGCATGAAGTGAAAGTCAATCTTGCTTGCTGGGTGATCGGCACTGGCAGAATCACCGCTGCTCCCATGGTCATGCGCTGCAGGGGTCTGTGTGTGACCGGGATGTCCGGTGCCTCCCGTGCCCGTATCGCTAGCCTGCTGGCCGTCTCCAACGGTAAAGGCTACTTTCTGCATGTTATGAAAGTCGCGAGCAGTCACGTGGTAGTAAACATAGTAGGAGCCCGGCTCCCCGATCGATTGCACGGCGGTGTAGACACCATCTGCCTGAAGGGTAGCCGGAATCGTCACATGCTGTTCCTGGCCGTCCTTCCACCATTCAAATTTGACTTCCTTGGCATCGTCGACGGGACTGCCGTTCTGTGTGACTTTGACAGAAAACGTGATGGTCTCCCCTTTTGCTGGATTTGCAGGCAGCATGGAAAAAGCCGCATCGATCGGTTCGGAAGAGGGTAGTGCCGCTTCCTGGTTGTCCTTGCCGCAGGCGGTCGCCAGCAAGCAGAGAAGACATAGTAAGGGAAATACATAGCGTTTCATCTTTACAATCCTTCCTTTTTCAGGTTCATCAGCTGCAGATAAATGTCATCGGGATCAAAATCATCTCCCATGCCAAACTTGCGAATGACTTCGTTGCTTGAATTGACCAAATAAGTGCTGGTGGTGTGTGAAATAAATCCGTCTTCTGTCTTGCTGGCAATGAAGCCAAGCGAGCTGGTGACGTTCTGGAGGGAGCTCTCATCCCCTCGCAGGATGGACCAGCCCTGTGCATCGATACCAAGCTGCTTGGCATATTTGCGCAGTACTGCAGGTGTATCATGTTGGGGGTCGATTGTGATCGTCAAAAATTCCACCCCATTGCCCATCAGCTGGGCTTCCTTCAGCCGTTTTTGCAGCTGGACCATTTTCACGGTTGTCGTCGGACATACATCAGGACAGCGCGTATAGATCAGCTCCACCAGGCGAACATTGCCAGGCCTAGGTGAGAGGGCGTACCTCTCTCCATCCAGCGTCTCCAGGAAAAGAGAGGGCAGTGTCGCTTTGACGCTTTGCGAACCGCCCCAAAACCAGGAGGCAACTAACGCCACGAGCACGAGGGCCGGTAAATAGAGGAGCAGCCGTCTGAGTCGCATCGCGGCGACGGGTGTCATGGGCATCATTTTGGCCTCCTTTGTGCTTGTTTACTGAGGGAGCAGTTGATCATCCGGCTGATCCTTTTCTTTTCGATACCACGAGGCGAATATGTAAGCCAATACGGAGCCGTAGGTTAATTCCTGCATCAGCTTCATGATAATACCACCTAACCGCTGATCGTCAAGAGCTTGCAGCGGGACCGCGAACATCGACTTGTCGATGGGTGCCGCGAAGAAGGGGGCACAGAGCATCGTAGGGCCATTCACATAGGTTTCGTACAGCGGGTTGGCGGAGAAGATGATCAAGGCGCAGGCTGGAGTAATCAGAACACCGTTCGCAAAGATATACGCCAGCTTTTGCAGCTCTGTCAGCCGGTGAATTTCGGGTAACGGTGCGATGACTGGCATCCACATGAGCAGGGAGCTAAAAAGCAACAGCAGGTGAATCAAATTGTGCATCGCAAGCTGATTCATGGCCATGTCCAAAATGACAGGCATGTGATAAAACGAAAACAAGGCGTTAAACAAGAGAACCGCAGGGATAGGGTGGCTGAGTGTACGAAGGGCAGCGCGGGACCACTTTCTCTCTAGGAGCGGACGCAATAGCCAGGCAGGCGTTCCGCCGAGCAAAAGCAAAGGCATGACCAGATAAAGCAGGGATTGCTGGAGCATGTGAGCACTAAACAAAAAGTGTCCCGCGACGTTCAGCGGACTTCCCATTCCAAAGTAAAAGAGCAGGAGGCCAGCCACGACCATGCATTTCTTGCCCGGTGTGACGGGAGCAGCATGGGCGAAGGTATGGCGAAGCGGGCCGATCAGCGTAAAATAGGCAATCCCCAAGACGAGAGTCAAGGCCATCAGCTCCGGGTTCCATGTCGCCCGAAAGCCAAAAGTGGTAGTCAAATAGGTGATCATCCTGAACAAACCCCGATATTCCAAGATCTTCCCCATTCATCATTATAGGCAAAGGAAGGGAAAAGCCTAATGACTCATTCGGGCTATTTCTTCCAAAAGATCACCGGGTGTTCACATAAATGTCATCTTCCCGAATAAACAGCCCCCGGTCTAGGAACGGGAGGCTGGAGGCAATTTTATGATTTTTTCTGTTCTTCCAACCATTGCTTCCACTCGTTTGCTTCATGTCCGCCTACCAGACGAGCTACTTCTTGTCCCCCTTTGTAATGAACCAAGGTAGGGGTGTACTCGATTTGGAAGTCATCCCAGCTGGAGTTGAATTCCAGGAGGTTGTGCTTTTTCATGTCGATCTTCATGTCTCGCACGATCGGCACCAAAACAGGAGTAGTGGCTTGGCAGTGTTCGCACAGCGGGCTGTAATAGTAGACGAACAAATCTTCTTTGTTGTTCAGGCGGGTTTTTAATTCGTCAGGCATGATCAGGTTATCATACAGCGGATCCTTAAGCTGCTCGAGCGTCGCTGGATTGAGATTGGCTTTGCCATACGGGTTGCCTGCCGCTTGCTGGCGGTTGGAAATGTCGGAGTAGACGATGGCTCCGATCAACAGGGCCGCTACCAGGATGGAGAAAAAAATGATTTTTTTCATGGATTATTGCTCCTTTCCATTTTTCAAGATGAAGATTTGCAGCACGATGATCAAGGAAAAAGCGATCAGTGCCAGAAACGGAATCGTAATAAAGCCAAGCCAGTTGATGTAATCGGAATTGCAAGGTACGATCCCGCAGGCATTCCCGAGCTCATGCAGGGCCGGGACTTTTTGGATCAAATAATGATAGAGGGAAATCAGCCCGCCTATTACGGAAAGGATCAACGTGTAAAAAGACATCTTGTAATCTTTTTTCGCGGAAGCCACTCCCAGCAAAATGACCAGTGGGTACATCAAAATCCGCTGGTACCAGCACAGGTCACACGGTATGTATTTCAGCACTTCTGAAAAAAAGAGACTGCCGGCTGTGGCAATCAGGGCGACTCCCCAGGAAGCAAACATGGCTTGTTCCATGGCTTGTGCACGCTTCATAAAAACACCTCGTCCTCATCTTAGCATAGTACGATTGGGAATTGATTTGAAAAACTTAGGTGAGCGTACGGGCTTGTCCGCAAGAGGTATGCCCGATTCCACTACCCATTGTAGTGTAAAAGCGGACAAGAGACAATATATCATTTGGACAAACTGCCGTTTCACCCGTTTACCTGCACGATTGGGTAAGGATGGACGTCACGGATCGGGACGAAAATCGACTGTAGGGAAGGCCACTCCACCAGCATGACGCCTCGTCGGTACGCGGCTCCTCCGTCAATCCCGACAAGGTTTTGCCTGATCCAAGGTCCCGTTCCGTGATAACCCGGGAGCTTGGGAACCGGGGTGTGACCAAAGACAATGGGGCGTTCTCCTTGATAACCCAAGAAAAACGGCTCCCTAATCCACAGAAGATCCTCAGGATTTTGCTCGGCCAACGGGATACCGGGTCTGATTCCCGCATGCACCAGCAGAACAGCAGGAGCCCCGGAGCGTTCATCGGCAGGAAGCTCTAGATAAAGGGGGAGAGATTGCAGGGCAGGCAGCAAAAACGGATATTGGGCAAGAATGACTTGGCGCGCCTCTTCCTGGATGTCTGGGGCAGGGAGTCCTCCCACAAACGCTCGCCGCAAGGGGCGGCTGCCTAAAAACGAGCGAACGGTCGCATCGCCTCCATTGAAGCGCAAATAGTTCTCGGCATTTCCTCTTCCGGTGAGCCAGTCTTCAAACATTTGCTCGTGGTTTCCTTTGATCAGAAAAACCTGCTGAGGGTACTGCTGCCTCAGTTCCATCAGACCAAGCAGCACCTCTTTTGACTGCGGGCCACGGTCGATCATGTCACCGATGACGTATAAATGATCATTTTTCATGGGGGAAAAGGAAGCTTCCTGAAGCGCCTTTTGGAATGCCTGATTTTGACCGTGTATATCCGAAACGAAGTAAGTCGCCATATTCGAGACAACCTCCTACATGTACAAAATGCATCGTCTACTATTACAATATGAGAAACAGGGAAACGGGTGAAGGAGAGGGATGGCATGGATCGGTTAGGGGAGCTTGCGAAGTGGATCAGAGAGGCTAGCTCTTGCGTCGTCTTTTCAGGGGCGGGGATGTCGACGGAGAGCGGACTGCCTGATTTCCGTTCGCAGACAGGCTTATGGAGCGGGCAGGATCCGACCAAGCTGGCGAGCACGCAAGCGATGTACCATAATCGGCGATCGTTTGTCGACTTTTATCGGATGCGTATCGAGGGCTTGCTCGCGTGTCAGCCGCATGCTGGGCATGAGGTGTTGGCAGCTTGGGAGACGCGTGGATGGATTCGGGGGATGATTACCCAGAATGTCGATGGGTTTCATCAGCGAGCAGGAAGTCAATCGGTAGCAGAGCTGCATGGCACACTCACCACAGTCCGCTGCCTGCGGTGCGGTCGCGAATACCCGAGTGCCAGGTATTTGCCGGAAGAGGGAACCATCTGTGAGTGTGGGGGATTTTTGCGACCATCCGTTGTCTTGTTCGGGGAATCGCTCCCCTATGCGGCACTCGAGCTTGCCGAGGAGTGGACGAGGGATGCGGACTTGTTTATCGTCTTAGGATCGTCCTTGCTGGTCAGCCCTGCCAACCTATTTCCGCAGCGGGCAAAGGAACAGGGCGCGAAATTGGTGATCATCAATCGTGACCCTACTCCCCTGGATCGCTATGCAGACCTCGTGATATCCGACAAACCCATTGGGGCCGTGCTCCGGCAAACCGAAAAAATCATGCGATCGTAGCACTTGAAAATTGGCGATAAGTTTACTACAATATTTTCTGTAATCGCCATGCTAGCGTAGCACAGGGGTAGTGCAGCTGATTCGTAATCAGCAGGTCGGGGGTTCAAATCCCTTCGCTAGCACCATCACATACAAGTAAAAGCCAGGGGGACTGTCCCTCTGGCTTTGTTTTATTCTGTCTCTTATTTATAGCTGGAAACGGTACCCGAAATCGCATCGACGTAGTGACTCTGCGCTGAAATGGACGCCACATAGGCCAATATCGCGTGATCGTCCTCTGGGTCCGCAAAGACGTAGTTCAGCTTGGGTTCGAGGGCCTTCACCCATTGTTTCTTCGCTTCCTCAGCGGATATGAAGGCTGGAATGGCTTCGGCAGACGGTGCGGCAAACGCTCGCGTGCTCACGTTCGTCACGGTATTTCCAAGCAAGTCCATGGTGAGGACAACGATCGGTTTGGTCGTACGAACACCGTTCACGCTCGGATAGAGACTCAAGCGGTATGCCGTTTCATGTTGCGTAAAAGTGGACTCGCGGAGCATGTAGTCCCCTTCGTTCAAAGGAATGTACTGCTCGATAAAGCTGAGTGCCTGTTTCTTCGCGTCCGCTACTGAGGAAGGCGAAGCTTCGCTGCCCCGACCCCTGTTCTTCTCTCTGATTGTCTGCAGCTCACCGGTTTTTTCGTTGACCCGAATTTCGAACGACCCGTTTTTGTCACTTGCGGTGTGGATCGTAATGGGCGTTTCGTTCGGATGGCTTTCTCTAGAAGTAGAGACCGCTACTTGATCTGCTTGCAAGCCCAGAAAGGTTTTCGCCATTTCTTTGGCGCGATTGGCTGAGACGGCTGCCAGTTCTTTTTTGGCAGTTCCTACGGTAAAAGAAGTGTTCACAGATTGGACGGAATTCAAAAAGGCTTTGCCCGTTTTGGCATCAATGGAAGGATACGGCATGGCTACATATTGATACTGCCCCTGTTCATCGTCGTAAGCGAGCTCCAGCTTGAGCTGATCGCTGAAAGCCTGCTTTGCCTTTTCTGTAGAAAGGACGTCTGCTTTCGAAGGGAGAAGCCGCTCGTCGATGTAGGAATCCAGTCGATGGAAAGAGATGACATGGCCTGCTTCATCGACGATGATTCGGCCCACAGGCTTTTGGACAGGAATGTCTTTCACGATCGGATAGATCGACACCTCAGCCTTTGAATGAAACGTAATCGTGGCTTGTGAGGAGACGTCATAATTCTCACCGATCACGGATTGGGCAAAGTCCTGCGCTTCACTCACCGCGCCTTCGAGATCAGCCGTTTTGTTTGTGGGCTGCTTGGCCCAGTAAGCCGTCATCTGCGTCAGCTTTTGGTCCTTTTTGGAAAACAACAGAGTCACGGACGTCGGGATGCTGCCCGAGCTCGAAGCGTCTGCGGTATTGGTCATGGTAACCCTCCACCCCCCTGATGTGGAGCTTTGGAATGAAATCGTTTCATCACTCAACCCGAAGAATTCAAGCGTATTCTCTACCGTTTTTTTGACGCTGTGAGGAGCGGTTTTGAGCGCCTCCTCGTAGCTGGTTGTGGTGAGAGCGGCAGCATGGGGCAATGCGGCAGGGGAGGCAGCCAATAGGCAGGTGCAGAGCAAGACGCCCACGGAATTGCGAAAAGATTTCACTTTGATCTCTCCTTTAGCGGAATGAAAAAGTCGGAACAAGTCTGCAATATCCTAATATTACCATAATGACGCTTAAAATCCATTTGTTTCCAGTAGTTCCGTGTGGCGAAATACCCGACTACAATTTCGTGAGTTCCTCCCTAGAGCTTCCTTGCAAAACATGTTACCATCGGATATAGCATTCATTTGCATCAGGCAAATAGAAAAGTACAGGTGACTACCATGCAAATCTTATCCGTAGAGAACCTCTCCAAAAGCTATGGAGAGAAAGTATTGTTTGATAACATCTCTTTTCATATTGCAGAGCAGCAGCGAATTGGTCTGATCGGCGTGAATGGCACGGGAAAGTCCTCCCTGCTGAAAATCGTGGCGGGGCTCGATACGCCAGATAGCGGAAAGCTCGTTCACGCCAATCGTTTTCATGCCGAATACTTGCCGCAAAATCCTAGCTTTGACGAAGATTCGTCCGTTTTGGACCAGGTATTTTACGGGGACTCTCCATTGATCCAGCTTTTGCGTGAATACGAAGGCGCATTGGCGGACCTGCAGACTGCGCCGGACGATGAGAAAAAGCAACAACGCGTATTTTCGCTGCAAAGCAAGATGGATGCAGCCGACGCGTGGGAGAGCAGTACGCAGGCAAAAATGATTTTGACGCAGCTGGGCCTGCACGATTTCACGCAAAAAGTGAGCGAGTTATCAGGAGGGCAGCGAAAGCGGGTCGCGATGGCCCGGGCGCTGATTCAGCCGGCAGACCTGCTGATTCTGGACGAGCCGACGAACCATATCGACAATGAAACCGTAGAATGGCTGGAGGAGTATCTGTCCCGGTATAAAGGGGCACTCCTGCTCGTTACCCACGACCGCTATTTCCTGGATCGTGTGACCAACAGGACGTTTGAGCTGGATAAAGGCAAGCTGTACAGCTACGAGGGCAACTATGCGACGTTTCTGGAGAAGAAGGCAGAGCGCGAAGAAAACGAGGCGGCAGCAGAGAGCAAGCGGCAAAATCTGTTGCGCAGGGAGCTCGCATGGCTTCGACGCGGGGCAAAGGCTCGCACCACCAAGCAAAAGGCCCGCGTCCAGCGTGCTGAGGAACTGCGTGATCGCGTCGTAGAAGGTCAGGCAGCTAAGATGGACATGGCGCTCGGGGCAAGCCGTTTGGGCAAAAAAGTCATCGAGATAGAAAGTGTTAGCAAATCGTACGGTGACCGCACACTCATTTCAGATTTCAGCTATATCGTCTTGCCGGGAGATCGAGTGGGGATCATCGGGCCAAACGGCAGCGGAAAATCCACGCTGCTCAACATGCTGGCGGGAAGGCTGCAGCCTGATTCTGGCACGATTGATGTAGGACAGACCGTAAAGATCGCCTACTACACGCAGGA
Organism: Brevibacillus choshinensis; assembly: GCF_016811915.1. Lineage (NCBI taxonomy): Bacteria > Bacillati > Bacillota > Bacilli > Caryophanales > Paenibacillaceae > Brevibacillus > Brevibacillus choshinensis. The sequence goes on from NZ_CP069127.1 coordinate 2,041,281, forward strand.
CAGCGTCGAGATGAATGAAAAGCTGCGCGTGATTGAGTATGTAAAAGAAGCCGCGGAAGTCATCCAGACCAGCAGCGGAGAAATGATCACAGCCTCGCAAATGCTGGAGCGATTTCTCTTTTCTCCGCACATGCAGTATACGCCGATTTCCAAGCTGTCTGGCGGGGAGCGCCGCCGCCTTTATTTGCTGCGTACGCTGATGGGCGAGCCGAATGTTCTCTTTTTGGATGAGCCGACCAACGACCTGGACATCCAGACCCTCAGTATTTTGGAAGACTACCTGGAGCATTTCCCAGGGGCAGTCATCACGGTTTCCCATGACCGCTATTTCCTGGACCGGACTGTCGATCATTTGTTTGCCTTCGAGGGCCAAGGGAAAATACGCCATTTTACCGGCAATTATTCCGAGTATCTGGATGAACGCCGACTTGAAAAGACCGTGCTGCCGCCTGCTGCAGCGGAAGCGAAAGACAAGAGTGAGAACAGCAATGCCAACCGCGGGAACAATCGCACGAAAAAGCTGTCCTACAAGGATCAAAAGGAATGGGATGAGATTGAGGGCAAAATCGCGGCATTGGAAGAGCGCAGCGTCAAGCTGAAGGCAGAGATTGCTGCTTCAGGCAGCGACTACGGGAAAGTCGAGAAGCTGTACGCCGAAGAACAGCAGGTCGCATCCCAGCTGGAAGCTGCCGTCGAACGTTGGGCGGAGCTGTCGGCTATGATCGAAGAATTGGAACAAGGAAAGTGATGTCGGTACCCCCAAGCGAGAGGAAAGCTCTCCTTTGGGGTTTTTGTACGGATTCTTGGCATTGCTGGTACAAAAAATTGGCACTATACTAACTCCATGGGAGCGTGATGGAATGGGTATAGTGATGAATCGGGAGAAGTTTGAAAAGATGGAGACAGAGGAGCTCGGGCGGGCTTGCATCGAGCCGATCCTGCATCCGTTGAGGGGAAAGGACCCATCTGTAAAAGCACAGGCGTATGAACGACTGACGCCGGGGCAACGGGCCTTATTCATGTTTCACGTCTTGCATGATCACGCATGTCCATCTGCAGGGGAGTTTGCTGGCTGGCTAGCTTATACGCAGCAGGAATTCTCGTACTGGATAGGCATTGTGGCCGGTCTTCGGTTTTACGAACAGCAAGAGCTTCTCGCGATCCTGGAAGGTACCATCCTTGTTTTGGAAGAAAGAAATCGAAGACTGGGCAAGTCGATGGCTGAATTTACCGTCCTGGACATGGATGACGATCGCAAGCTCAGGGAACAGATCACTTCCTTCTATGTAGAGTATCAACGCCAAGTTCCTCATACTCTCCGAGACATCGGCCAGTACATCCGTCGCCATCCGAACGAATTTGTGAGCTGGGAGCCCCAATAATTCCCTCCCGCTGTGCCAATCTCTGTGTATCTAGCCAGTAATTGTGGCTGTGAAATGGCAGTGGCCTTCTGTAGACTGAAGTAGATTACTTAGTAGAGGAGTCGCTGTCGTTGCCTGCCTACAAGTTAGACCCTGAATGGGTAATGTCTTATCTGGCCCAGCAAGAAGAGAAGCTCGCAGTAGAGCTTCAACCGGAACGAAAAGACGTAGTGATGAACAAGATAAGGGAACTGACTTTGTCTATCATGTACAAACAAGCTAGAAGATATCTGGTGTATTTCGAATCAGGTGAAGATGAAGTCGTAGGAACAGAAAGATCTCGTCTCATGTGAGAAAGACCCGCCTCAGGAAAAAGGAGGCGGGTCTTTGCTTTTCATTCCTTCTTGATCACCTACCGGGCTCTGATTCGGACAGGCGTGCCGATGGAAACAAGGCTGGCCAAGGTATTTACGTCCTGGTTGTACATGCGGATGCAGCCATGGGATACATACTGGCCGATGGAGGAAGGATTGTTGGTGCCGTGTATGCCATAATGGGGCTTGCTCAATCCGAGCCAATAGGTGCCGAAAACACTCAAGGGACCGCCCGGGTAGGAATCAGGGTAAGGTACTTTATTCACGATCGTAAAATCACCGTGTGGAGTGGAGGTTGCGATTTTGCCCAGTGCGACCGGAAAGGAGCGGACCAGCTTGGAGCCATCAAAAAGATCCAGTCGCAGGTCTGCGATGGAAATGCGGATGTTGTATGCCGGCAATAGCGTCACCTCTCATGGATGATCGGGATCACGTTCTACCCTATCCTATGTGAGCGGGGCGGAGCCGTACCTGTGCTGCAAGAGTTCAACGCGCTCCGAAATCGTAGGAATACTGGTCGGGATAACGCAGGCCGTCTCGATAAAATAGCGTTCTCACCCAAGCGTACATGCGCAGGGGGATAGAGGGAAAGACGATGGCAAGCTGGCCTTTTTCCAATATGGGCAAGTCCAAGGGGGATTGAATTTCGTAAGGAACGCCTTCCTGATCGAGCTGCAGTTTGTACTTGTGCGCCTCGCTCCAGCTGACCGGATAATAAAAAGATCTTTCCATGTCATCCAACACCTTTCCGAGCTTCACTATTACCATTGTATGCGATCCCGTTGAGATAAAAAAACGGTATCGAAGAGGAGCGACCGCACAATAGAGGGAAGTTTAACCAAAGCGTTCTTCACTTAAAATTCTAACACGTTAAAAAAGGAAAACGCAGCCTATTGGAAAAATAGGCTGCGCGAAGGTGCGTCAGGGCAGATCAATCAGCATGAAGTAAGCGCTGCTGCTCGCGGTGATAGCGAGACTGGTTGTCGAAGTGATGCGGGCTGCGTCTCTTGTTTCCAAGGTGGCTTCCGAATTGACCGAAAGCTCCCCTTCCATGACGAAAAGGTACGTCCGTCTCTTCTCGCTTTGTTGAAAGTGGATGGTCTCCCCGGCATCCAGGCGGGAAAGGTACAGCGTCAGATCTTGATGGATCTTTGCGATTTCTTCGCCGCCCACAGGCGATACGACGGGGAGCAGCTGATTTCGCAGCTTCGCAGGGTCGTATGCCTTTTGCTCGTAGGAAGGAACAAGTCCGTATTGGGCTGGCTCAAACCACAGCTGGAGGAACTTTACTTCTTCAGTAGCTGACGGATTCATTTCCGAATGGATGATGCCCGTACCTGCGCTCATTCTCTGGACCTCGCCCGGTTGAACGACTTCCTGCCGTCCCGTGCTGTCCTGATGCCCGAGCTGTCCTTGGAGCACGATCGAGACGATCTCCATTTCGCGGTGGGGATGGGAGCCAAAGCCCATCTGCGGTGCTACGGTGTCGTCATTGAAAACACGCAAGGGCCCAAAGCCCATATTGTCAGGATCATAATAGTCAGCGAAGGAAAAACTGAAATTGCTTTTCAACCAGCCGTGATCTGCCGAATAACGGGATCCGGCTTTACGTACGTCAATCATGTGAGACCTCCTCTATGTCTGGGATCTATCAGCTATCGTAACGCTTTCGCTTACTTTTGTGAAGGACATTACATAAAAATAGTAGAATGAAAAACGAAATGATTTTCTCCCGAATTCCGTGTAAAGTGGAAGTAGGTGGCAATTAGGAGGGACACTCGGATGACGCAGACTCATCTGCACTTTAACATGCATATTGGCAGAAAAAAACCGGAAAGCGTGATTAACCGGGAAACCGCTTGTCCGTTTTGCGACACGAACAGTCTCACGGATGTGCTGGAACAACGCGGGCCCATGATCTGGCTGATGAACAAATTTCCCGTTTTGCAGGATACCTATCAGACCGTATTGATTGAGTCGGATGAGTGTGAAGGTGACTGGTCCACCTATACCAAGGAACATGTGCACGAGCTGCTCGCTTTTGGAGTGGAAAAATGGCTGGAGCTGGAGAACAGCGGGGCCTATCAATCGGTGCTGTTTTTCAAGAATCACGGCCCTTATTCTGGAGGCAGCATACGCCATCCACATATGCAAATTGTTGGCTTGCATGAGTACGATTATCACAGACAAGTAAAGGAAAGTGATTTTGAAGGCATCCTGATCGACCGCGGACGGGGAGTGGAGTGTACGCTGTCGACGCATCCGCGGGCGGGATTTTTCGAATACAATGTGATCTTATCGGATTGGGAAGGATTGCCGAGAATGGCGGAATATCTGCAAATCCTGGCGCACTGGATTCTCAATCATGTCAATCGTCGCTGCCAGAGCTACAATTTCTTCTTTTATCGGATGGGAGAAAAGCTGATCGCTAAGGTCGTTCCTCGCTTTGTGACATCTCCTTTGTACATTGGTTATTCAATTCCGCAGGTAGCGAACAATCTGGAGGAAATGGTTGCCGAAATCAAACGGCACTATTTTTAGGGGGCATGGAACGAATGGGATATGAGGTACAGGGTAAAAGCAAGCTGTCGGTGGAAGAATTGGCTGCAGTCAAGGAACTGGTGAACGTGTGCAATGAGCATGATGGAATCGATCTCAAAGTGAATCCCGACATGCTGGCCAATCGGTCCGGAGAGCAGACGGAGGATTTCTTGTGCTACGAGGATGGAAAGCTGGTCGGATTCCTGGGGCTGTACGTTTTCCATGGGGAAGAAGCGGAAGTGAGCGGGATGGTTCATCCGCAGTACCGCAGGAAGGGGATCTTCCGGGCGATGCAATCCCGTGCAGCAGAAGAATGCGGCAAAAGAAAGATACCGAACCAACTGTTCATCGTGCAGCGTGAGTCATTGACTGGCAAAGCATGCATGGAACAGCTTGGATCGACGTACAAGTTTTCGGAATATTGGATGGATCTTGAAGGGCAAAAAAACCAGCTTCCTGTGATCAGCATCCAAATGCGGGAGGCGGGAGCGGAAGATCTGGAGACGCTGATCTGGCTGAACGTGCACGGCTTTCAAATGGAGGAAGACCGTGCGCGGGAGATGAGCGAGAGAATCGAATCGGAGCCGAACCGGATTACCTATTTGATCGCCGCGGGCGGCCAAGACGTCGGGAAAATCAGTGTCCTGTTCAGTGAAGGGAAAGGGTTCATTTTCGGATTCTGCGTTCATCCTGACCAACAAGGGAAAGGCTACGGCCGACAAGCATTGGCGCACACCATCGAATTGATCCGGGAGAAAGGCTTTGAGCAGATGTCTCTGGAAGTTGCCTGTGAAAACAGCAATGCGCTGGGACTGTACGAATCGTGCGGCTTTGTCGTCAAATCAGCCAACGATTACTACACGCTGAAGCTGTAGGCAGGCAAACTGCACTCCTGTGCATGTCAGATTGGATATGTGATCGGAATCCGTGCTACGATAAAGAGGATCAACACAGGAGTGCGGAAAAAGGAGTGACTGAGCATGAAACTGTTGTCCATCGAACCTACGCCGAGCCCAAACGTGATGAAGCTGGGTGTGGACGAGCGTCTGCCGGATGGTGTCCAACATGTCTATACAAAAGAGAGCGCAGCCAAACTGCCTGAAATGATCGGGCAGCTGCTGGCGATTGAGGGTGTTACATCGATCTTTCATACGGCAGACTTTTTGGCGTTGGAGCGAAAATCAAATGCAGACTGGCAGCGGATTTTGACCCAAGCGCGCGAGATCCTTCAGGCAGGAGAAGGAATGGCGGTGCCGGTTCTGACAGCGGCAGAGGGAGGAGCTTTTGGCGAGGCGCAAGTCTTCATTCAAATGTTCCGGGAAGTGCCGATGCAAGTGAAAGTCACGATGGGGAGCGAGCAAATCCGCGCAGCTTTGCCTGAGCGTTTCGGCCAGGCGGCGATGCGGGCAGGCTCTGCCTCACCCAACCTGATCATGGAGCGCAAGTGGGTGGAGCATGGGGTCCGCTACGGTGATTTGCGGGAGATCGGGGAAGAAGTGGCGCAGGAAATCGTGGCCTCCTATCCGGAAGAACGAGTGGAAGAGCTAGTGGAGCGTGCGCTGCAGCTCGGGGAGGGCGAAGCGCCAGCACCGGTCGTTCGTGAAAAGAAAGTGGTCACACTGGACATGCTGGATGATCCGGACTGGCAAAACCGCTATGCTGCATTGGATCGAATGGAGCCGACGGAGGAAGATTTGCCGGTGCTGGAAAAAGCCCTCGGGGATGCCAAGCCGTCGATCCGCAGGCTGGCGGTCGTCTATTTGGGGATGGTGGGAGGCGATGCTGTCTTCCCGCTGCTGTTCCGAGCGCTCAAGGACGATTCCGTATCCGTCCGACGCACGGCTGGCGACACGCTTTCAGATCTGGGTGATCCTCGGGCGACTGCCGCGATGTGTGAGGCGCTGGGGGACCGCAACAAGCTGGTGCGCTGGCGTGCAGCACGCTTCCTTTTTGAAGTAGGGGATGAATCCGCTCTGCCTGCGCTGCGCGAGGCTCAGCACGATCCGGAGTTCGAGGTGAGCCTGCAGGTGCAGATGGCTGTAGAGCGCATCGAGAGCGGGGAAGCGGCCAGCGGGACTGTCTGGCAGCAAATGACCAGGAGAAATGAGCAGAAATAGGCAAGCTGATGCAGGGGCGATTGGGTCCCTGCATTTTTATTTCCTTTCTAGGGTCCTGCAAGATCCTCATAGTCTGGATATACCTGAAACGCGGGGGCATACTGCTTGGAGGGACGAGCGGCTCATAGCATGCAGTGCATAAGGAAATTAATGGTATCGACCAGTATAAAAATAGACACAGTTCAATAATAGTTGACTTCCAAGTGATCCATCCATTATCCTAGGAGAGGGTTTAGACTAGGTTATCAACATTGAGAGTAGCGTAGGGGAGATTGTGTATGACAACCAATCACTATGACGTTGTTATTGTAGGCGGAGGACTTGCTGGCCTCTCCAGTGCCGCCTATCTTTCGTCGAAAGGCAAAAAAGTAGCAGTATTGGAGCGCGGACAATTAGGTGGTCGCGCCGTAACGTTGAAGATTAAAGGATTCAATTTCAACTTCGGGGCTCATGCGATTTATGCCAGGGACAGCTCCGTTTTGAGAACGTTTGAAAAAGAACTGGACCTTCACATTGATTGGCAAGACTTTAATCCGACCAAAGCCAAGTACGATATCGGGAACGACTTGACAGCGGTTCCAGCCAACGTTCAAGGGCTGTTTCAAACCAAGCTGCTCAAAGGCTTGGACAAAGTATTGTTTACGTTTGAAATCTTGAAAACGATGCTGAGAATGGAAACCGGGCATCCACACATGTCCATTCAAAAATGGATGGAAAAGAAAAATGTGAATGAGGAAGTCAAAGAAATGATGCTGACACTGGCATCTTCCAACTTCTTTACTCGTGAGCCGGAAAAAATTCCATCGGACGTATTCTTCTCTTACTACAGCCGTCTGTTTAAGACGAACAAACCGGTTTCGTATATCGGCGGAGGCTGGCAAGCGTTGATTAACGAATTTGTACGCGTCATCGAGGCGAACAATGGCGTCATTCTGACGAAAACAAAAGTAGAGAAGTTCCACGTAGAAGAAGACCACGTAGTGGGAGTGGTAACACCGGAGGGCGAGCTTACGGCAGATGAATTCATCAGCTGCATTCCGCCGAAGGAAATGGTCAAGGTGTTCGCAGAAACGCGTCTGGAGCATGCCATTGCCCAGCACGCTGAGTATGAGCCTACTGTCGTAGTGGTGTATGACATCGGTTTGAAAGAAAGAATCGACGTTCCGTACTCTTACATTTACGACAAGCAAAACAACATCTTCATCACGGATATTTCCTACTATGATCACACCTGTGTCCCAGAAGGCGGACAGCTGCTTCAGGCTACGGCCTATATGCGCCAGTCCGAAGTCGGGAACAAAGAAGCTGCAGAACAACGCAAGCTGGAAATCGAAGCAGTCTACGACAAGCACTTCCCAGGCTGGCGTGAGCAGCTGGTGGTTCCACGCGTCTCCACTCGTGCCATTGTACAGGAGATCAAGTGGACGATGAACCAAAAGCCAATGCCGACGTTCCTGCCGGATTATCGCAACCTGTTCTTTGCAGGTGACTGGTGTGAGGGACAAGGACAGCTGTCCGAGCTCTCTTTCTCTAGCGCTTTGAATGTATCCAAGTTGATTTTGGAAAAATAATCAAACGATGTAAGCGGGTGTATCTCTCTCCTTTTCCATCAGAGAGTGGCACCCGCTTTTTACCCATTCCCATCCAAATAAAAAAGACCCACCGAACATTGCGGCGGGTCCACGTAACCTAAGCTTGTTGGTAGCGATCGTAAACGAGGCGTCCGATCTGGGCCATGACGTCAGCTGCAGGTTTTTGCTCAAGCCCTTTGTTGAGCAGGCAGATCGTCACAGCGTGGGAGCCGATAAAGAGAATGCCGGTGTCATGCGTGATTTTTGTCACAGAGCCGGTCTTGTTGGCGAATTCCCATTTGGGCACCATGCCGATGAAATCGCCGTCCGGATCTGGGAAGAGAAGCGGGATGCGGTCCCGGTGCTGCTGCTGCTTCAGGATCGCCATCATCTTCAGGCAGCTGTCATACGAGATGACTTTACCGGTTGCTACATAACGAAAATGCGAGCCCATGTCAGCTGCCGTGATCTCGTTGTAGCCCTCAAGCTCGGCTGGAACGACCATCAGCTTGTTGTAAAACTGGCTGTTTGTCATTTCCGTCTTCTTCATGGCAGTGCGGATGCTCTCTGTACCGACCAGATCGATCATCATGTTAGTGGCCGTGTTGTCGCTTTGGATGATCATCAGGGTGACCAAATCTTGGACGGTGATTTCTGTGCCGGGCGTCATGTGCTGCAGTACGCCAGCTCCGCCGACCAAGTCTTCTCGGCGCAGCTTGATGGTTTGCTCCAAGGCAATCTTGCCGGCGTATGCTTCAGCGAAAACAGCCGTCATGATCGGCACTTTGATAATGCTTGCTGCATAGAATCGTTGATGCTCGTTCATGGTGAGCTTCTCGCCGGTGTGCAAATCTTCCAGGTAGACGCCCCATTCACCGCCAGCTTCTTTTACGAGCTGAGTGATCTGGGTAGATAGACTTGAGAGCATTTTTGCGCCATCTCCTTTTTTGTAGACAAAATTTTCTCAAGATAATATTATTTAGTCATGCTCCTAACAATCAAGAAGAATTATTCCAGAGACGGGGGTTTTTTTCATGAAAAGGTTTAAGAAACTATCATTTTTTGCGGTGCTGCTGACGAGTTTGGCATTTGCAGGCTGTGGCGCACCACAAGGGAGCACAACAGGGGAGACGCCTTCAGCAGCGTCTGAGCAATCCGCTGCCCCGCAAACGATGCAGGTCAACCTGAACACAGGTGAGCCAAACACGATCGACCCTGGACTGGCAGAAGATATCCCTTCGATGTCTGTTGCCCGTGCAGCATTTGATGGCCTTTTGCGCCTGAATGAAAAGGGCGAGCTGAAAGAGGCGGTCGCAGAGAAGTACGAGGTATCTCCAGACGGACTGACCTACACATTCCATCTGCGCGATTCGAAGTGGTCGAATGGAGACGCGGTCACTGCCCATGACTTTGAATACGCGTGGAAGCGTGTGCTGAATCCGGAAACAGCCTCTTCCTATGCGTATCAAATGTACTACCTGAAAAACGGGGAAGCGTACAACTCCAAGAAAGCAAAAGCGGAAGACGTAGGTGTCAAAGCGAGCGACGATAAAACGCTTGTGGTGACGCTGGAAAATCCGGCGCCGTTCTTCCCAGAGCTGGTTGCGTCCGTTACGTATTTCCCGGTCAATCAAAAAGCAGTGGAAGCAAGCAAGGATTGGGCATCGAAGCCTGAAACTTACGTAGGAAACGGTCCGTTCGTTTTGAAGACTTGGGAGCATAAATCCAAGATCGAATTTGCGAAAAACGACACGTATTGGGATAAAGATTCGGTGAAGCTGTCCAAGCTCACCGTCAACATGATCGAAGATGCCAACACCGAATTGGCGATGTTCGAAAATGGCGACTTGGACTGGGCGGGCTCCCCGTTGGGTGATCTGCCGCTCGACGCTCTCGATTCCTTGAAAGATTCCGGAAAAATGCAATCGCAAGCAACAGCGGGCACTTACTGGTACATCTTTAACACCACACAAAAGCCGTTTGACAACAAGAAAATTCGCCAAGCGTTTGCGACTGCTGTCAATCGCAAGGAAATCACGGAAAGCGTAGTGCCGTTCAAGAGTACCGCTGCGCTGGGCATTCTGCCTCCGACCATGACGCTGAATCCGGATGGCTACATCAAGGACGGCGATGTGGAGACGGCGAAGAAGCTGCTCGCAGAGGGTATGAAGGAAGAAGGCTTGACCAAGCTGCCTGAGCTCACGATCGCGTACAACACGACAGAAGCAAACCAGCGCATCGCAACGGTGATTCAGGACCAATGGAGAAAAGCATTTGGCATCGAAGTGAAGCTGGTGAATAAAGAAAATAAAGTACACCGCGAACAGATGAAAGAAGGCAACTTCATGATCGGGCGCGGAAGCTGGATCGGAGACTTCAACGATCCGATCAACTTCCTGGAAGTGTTCAAAGGCGGACTGAACACATCGAAATGGGAGAACAAAGAGTTCCTCGACCTGCTCGCACAATCGTCTAAAGAAGGCGACGCAGCCAAACGCAAAGAGATTCTCAAAAAAGCAGACGCCATTGTAATGGACGAAATGCCTGCTCTGCCGATCTACTATTACACCTATGCATGGGTGAAGCAAGACAGTGTAAAAGATGTCGTGGTCGACGCGCTCGGCTTTATCGACTTCAAATACGCTTCAAATGAAAAGAAATAAAGATAGGGAGTGACGTGTGTGCGTCCGATAATCGGTGTGGCGTGTACCAAGATGTTTTTCCCGAATAACAATCTCGACCAGTACTTTTACGTCGGTTCCGGGTATGTAGAGGGGATTGCTCGCTGCGGCGGCATCCCGCTCATCCTGCCCCTGCTGACTGATCCGGACGCTCCGTTTCGCGCCATGCTCGAGTCACTCGACGGTTTGATCCTGACTGGCGGCGATGACCCTGCTCCGCACTTGTACGGAGAGGAGCCTCTGCAAGGGCTGGGCAGCATCGAGTACGAACGGGATCTCGCTGAGCTTGCCGTCATCAAGCTGGCTCTCGAGATGAAAAAGCCCATTCTGGGAATTTGTCGGGGGATGCAGATTTTGAATGTCGCCTGTGGGGGTACTCTGATTCAGGACATTCCCAGTCAAGTGCCAGGCGCATTCCAGCACGCACAAAAAGGATCACGCCAATACGGAGCACATAAAGTGACACTCCAGCCAGGATTTGTCGCGGATGCGATCGGCAAGACCGAGATTCTGGTAAACACTTCGCATCATCAGGCGGTAAAAGACGTCGCTCCTGGGTTTGCTATGACTGGCAGCGCGGCTGACGGTGTAATCGAGGCGATTGAGAGCCTTGACGGGTTGCATGTCGGACTGCAATGGCATCCCGAACGGATGTGGGGCCATGACAGCGACATGCTAAAAATCGCAGAGTCGTTCGTGGAGAAAGTGAAGCAAACGAAACTACAAGCGAAATAGAGAACGAGAGCCGCTCTGCTGACAGCAGGGCGGTTTTTCTTTGCCCTCGAGGCAATGTATACTAATGGGTACATCCCACTATGAGGCGAAGAGGTGATCCGCATGCTGCAAACAGGTGCAAAAGCTCCACTGTTTCAGGCAAACAGCACGCAAGGCTCGATTGATTTGAGAGACTACATAGGGAAAAAGAACATCGTCCTGATCTTTTATCCCGGTGATGATACGCCAGTCTGCACCAAGCAGCTATGTGCGGTGCAAGACAATTACGCTGACTTTGAGCATGCGGATACCGTTGTGTTCGGGATCAATCCGGCAGAGCTTGAAAAGAAGCAGTCATTCGCGGGGAAGTTCGGGTATCGCTTTCCGTTGATCGTGGACGCAGACCAGAGCATTCGTCAGGCCTACGACGTCGGCAAGATCCTCGGGTTGTTTTTTCAGCAGCGCATCGTCTATATCATTGGAAAAAAAGGAACGATCCTTTACGCCAAAAAAGGGAATCCTCCAGTATCGGAGCTGCTGCAGGTCTTGTCCGAGTAAGAACTGTTCGAAACGAGAAAGAACATTGACAAAATATTAATAATGTGTTATATTAGAATATTTCATTATTTACAAATTCAATTCTCCCTTTCATAATGTTCTTGATGGAATCATCTTGATAAGAACATGTCGAGGGGTTGTAGAGTGGATGAATGCACTGCCTTGCGAAGGTTGCAGAGGTCTTTGTTGCGGACCTGTTCCCATAACAGAGCAGGAATGGAAAAGGATACAGAAGCAGATTAAAACGATGCCCCGAAAGATTCGCGAAGAACTGGAAAATCAGCCGAGGCTGTTCGGGACGTGCATGTTCTATGATCAAAACAAGGATCGATGCGGGATACATACCGCGAGGCCGGAAATATGCCGAAGCTTCGGTTATCACGAAGATCTTGTCTGTTTTCGCATGCCGCAGCTGGCTACAAAAGGAAAGTTCGCGAGGAAGGAAAAACTGGTCGGCACTCTCAGCATAGACTTTACCTGGAAAAATTTGTGACAGTAGTGCCGTGGGCGTCTGTATCTTGCGCAGAAAGCGAAAAATGGAGATAATACTACCATATGAGAATGTATGTTTGGTGGTCGTTCGCTGATGAAAAAAATTCTGCACTTGGATATAGACGCTTTTTTTGCCAGTGTTGAGCAGCTGGATAAGCCGGAGCTTCGAGGTAAGCCCGTCATCGTCGGAGGTACGGGAAGCCGCGGTGTCGTGTCGACATGCAGCTATGAGGCGCGCAAATACGGTGTGCGCTCTGCCATGCCGATCGCACTGGCTCGGAAAAAATGTCCGCAGGGTATTTTCTTGCCCGTCCGATATTCTCGATATGTGGAAAAGTCTGCTGAGGTGCGCGAGATTTTCTCGGCATATACGGAAAGCTATCAGACTGTCGGGCTGGATGAGGCTTACCTGGATGTTTCGGACTACGAGAATGCCGTCCCTGTCGCCCGGGAAATCAAAAGACGTGTGCGAAAAGAAACCGGTCTGACTTGCAGCATCGGACTTTCCTACAATATGTCGCTCGCAAAAATTGCCAGTGATCTAAAAAAGCCAGATGCCTTTGTCATTATCAGGCCGGAGCAGGTATTGGACATCCTGAGGCCGTTGCCGATCGGAACCTTGAATGGCGTCGGGAGAAAGTCCCAGGAGGTGCTCGCCAAAAAGGGGATCGAGACGGTAGAAGACTTTTGGCAGCTTTCCCTGGAGGAAGTCATTCAGCTGTTCGGCAAGATGGGGCGTTCGCTCTATTACCGGGCCAGAGGAGAAGACAACCGCGAGATTGTGACGGAGCGCTCTCCGAAATCCGTGAGCCGCGAAACAACTCTTCCATTTGACCTGTACGACCGGGAATCCATTGCCCCGATCGCGACTTCCCTTTTGCGGGAAGTCGAGGAAGACGTGCGTCAGGAAGGTGTTATTCCCCAGACCATTACGCTGAAAATCAAATACGCTGACTTCACCCAGAGAACGAAGCAGCACAAGGCGATGGCAGATGCCAATTGGCAGGATCTCCTGGATGATTTGCTCGATGCCTTTGAGTACAGTCCGGGAGTGCGGCTGGTTGGGGTAGGATTCTCCAACTTTGCAGAGCCGCAGCAGGAACGCTATGAGCAGTTGTCGATGTTTCCCTTCCGAATGGGAAGATAGGGGGAGTAGCTGATGGATGTGCCGAATCCATTTCACTGCTGTGCGAGCTGTGTTCACTTCCGCATAGAAAGGAATGCGGGGAAAGTCACGTACCGTTGCTCGCGTCTCACATACGAGACGAGACCGAATTACCAGTTTGATTGCTGGACGCCGAAAGAGTCCGTCTTGCGGTTGATGGCGGCGCGGCAAAACGAAGATCCCGCTTCCTAAAGGGAAACCCCCGTCTCACATGAGAGCGGGGGTTTTGGTTATGAGCGGCTGTTACATTTTCATCTCTTTGTGAGTAGAGGCTGATGGACTGCTTTGCTTGGCTCTGAGCATGACGTACAGCAAGATTCCAAAGCTGAAAATGCTTGCGGCGACGGCAATGATTGCCGATGAAACGGGCAGCACATCTGTCAGTATTCCTCCAGCCAGAGGGCCAGCCACCATTCCTACGCCGTGAAACATGTTAAACAGCGAGTATGCGGTACCGTATGCTCCGCTTCCTCCGCGGTCGATAATCTCTCCCAAAGTGGCCAGAGTGGGAGACAATGTGAAGCCCACGCTGGCTCCTACGAGCGCCATGGCAAGTGCAGCCTGCCAGAGCGTGCCAGCCCATACCAGAAATGGCATGAACACTGCCAGCGAGAGTATCCCGACAAACATGAGCGTAAATGGATTAAACCGGCTGGACAGCGCACCTGCGACAGGAGCAATGAGTCCGTAAGCCAGCGTCATGACGGCGAACAACAGGCCGATCGCAGCCGGTGTGATGCTCAGCTTATCTGTCATAAAGACCGGCAGGGTTGGCTCCAGCAGACAAAGCGAGATTTCGGCCAAAAGCACGATTCCGGCAATAAAGGCGACCTGCGGATGTCGCAGGAAACCGCCTACCTGGAGCTTCTCGCTTTCACTTCGGGTGGTTTCCTCCCGCAGGAAGGCATACACCAGGATGATATTGATCAGCGTAAAGGCAGCCGCAGCGAGAAACGGGGTGCGATGCCCGCTCATTTCAAACAGCCAGCCGCCAATGGGTGCCCCAAGCAGCGTGCCGGTAGAGATGGCAGTCAACGCAATCCCCATGATGGCTCCACGCATTTTCGGCGGGAACAGGTCAGCCAGCAGGGCGAGCGCAGTAGGCCAGGTTGCAGCGGCAGCGAGCCCTTGGACAAAGCGGGCCGTAATCAAAAGTGCGAGTGAGTCTGATACAGCAAAGAGTATTGTGGAAATAGCGAGCCCCACAAGACCGATCAACAGCATGATGCGACGGCCGATCCGATCCGAAATCGGACCGAAAAAGGGTGTTGCGATCAGCATGGCGACTGCGTAGCTGCTAAATAGGATTCCCATCATCGTGGACGAAGGCTTGAGCGTCTCCGTGAAATAGGGAACGATGGGAATGAGCAAGCTGTAGAGCAGCATGTCGATAAACAGGATCAAAACAACGAATAGCAGCCCGATCCGTTGCGATTTTGTCATTTTTGGAAAAAACATCATGATCATTCACCTCAAAAATGGTTTGTAACTAAGAAAACTAAAAGTGTTTAAATAGTTTTCGCAAAAAAAGGGAATAAAAGAGTTATCTTTTATCCACTGGCACCAGTCCGAAAAGCAACACATCCGCAATTGCTTCCAGAGATTGATGCATCGTTATTTGGTTTTGGGTGTAGAATCGCTGGTCGAGAGTCGAGTTGCAAGCATCGATAATCAGCTTCATCATGAGAGTCACATTCATGTTGACGATGACGCCTTCCCGAATCCCCTGTTCGATCAATTGGCGCAGCATCGCCCAGTCGTCAGAGAGCTGAGTGTTCACCAGCGCATATTGTTCAGGATAGTAACGCTTCATCTGCTCGAGGATGCGCAGGTCATACATTTCGTAATGCGTAGGCAGTACCATCATGACCGCTTTTATTTTTTCGATAAGCGTCATGGATTCGTTTTCCACGATTTGCTTCGTTTTTTCATCCGCTTCTTGAAAGATATGCTCGATGATGGCCTCCAGAATCTCCACCTTCGATGAAAAGTGCTCATACAGGGTCCGTTTGCTGATGCCGAGTCTGCGGGCTAGATCGTCCATGGAAAATTTCATGCCCTTTTCCCGAATCTCTTCAATGAAACCACGCATGATTCTGTCCTTGATAAAGCACCGCCTCCTTGCCCGATCGAGTCTAGAAAACCAAATAAACAAAAACAGTTTTCTTGGTTACTCCATTCTACAAGGTTCAGATTCCATATGCAAGCAGGGCTACCGCTTTTTCTTTTGCAACAGGGTGGTCGATTATGGTATAGTAAGTGCCGAAATCGCGGTTGATTGCTTCACATCATTTGGAGGTGCCCCGTGCTTTTACAAAAGCTGATGCCCAATCAGTTCGTGGAATCGATCCACCACATTGATATAGATCAATTGAAACGAAATAAGATTCGCGCAGTGATTACAGATCTGGACAATACCTTGGTTGAATGGGACAGGCCGCTTGCCACGCCTGAAGTAGTGGAGTGGTTGAAACGCTTGCACGACGCAGGCATACAAGTCACCGTCGTCTCCAACAACAACCGTGAGCGCGTTGACCGTTTCTGCAATCCGCTTGGGATCGGGTTTATTAGTGCGGCTCGCAAGCCCACGAACCGTGCCTTTTTGCAGGCGGTTCGACAGATGAATGTAACGATTGCCGAGACTGTCGTGATAGGCGATCAATTGTTTACGGATGTGCTGGGAGGAAATCGGCTCGGGTTTCATACCATTTTGGTGGTACCGGTAGCCCAGACCGATGGTTTTTGGACGCGTTTCAACCGTCAGATGGAACGTGTTGCCCTTATTTGGATGGAACGGAAAGGAATGGTTTCGTGGAGGAGAAAAGCATGATGGATCAAACGTCCGGCTCCTGTGCCGGATGCGGTATTGCGATTCAGACGGAAGATGCGAAGCGACCGGGCTATGCCCCGCCGTCCGCGTTGGAGCGTAGAGTTGTCATTTGCCAGCGCTGCTATCGCATCAAGCATTACAATGAAGTGGCCCCAGTCAACATGGGGGATGATGATTTTTTGCGGATTCTGGACGGCATCGGAGCCACCCAATCCCTGGTCGTCATGGTCGTGGACATCTTTGATTTCCAAGGCTCGTGGCTAAAGGGCTTGCCGCGTTTTGTAGGGAAAAATCCGATCCTGCTCGTAGGGAACAAGGTCGATTTGCTCCCTCGCAACATCAATCTGAATCGCGTCCGCAACTGGATGCAGCACGAAGCAAAAGAACGCGGGCTGCGTCCCGAGGATGTCGTTTTGATCAGTGCACAAAAAGGCTTGCATATCGACGAGCTGCTCGCCCGCATCGGTGAGTTGCGCAAAGGGCGAGACGTCTACATCGTCGGTGTGACCAATGTCGGGAAATCCACGATGATTAACCGCATCCTGCACGATTACGGGGCAGCTGAGCTGGAAATCACCACTTCTCCGTTCCCTGGAACAACGCTGGACAAGATTGAGATTCCACTGGAAGACGGTCGTTCCATCTTTGACACGCCAGGGATCATCAATCGCGATCAGATTGGACACATGATTTCGCCTGCGGATTTGCGCAAGATTACCCCGACCAGCCGCATCAATTCCAAGGTGTATCAGCTGAACGACGGCCAAACGCTCTATTTGGGCGGTCTTGCCCGCATCGACTTCGTGCAAGGAGAGCGCCAGCCGTTTATCGTTTATGTGGACAACGATTTGTACATCCACCGGACGAAGCTGGAGAACGCAGATGAGGTCATGGCGAAGCACCATGGCAGCCTGCTGGTTCCGCCGACGGGAGAAGAAGCCGCAAAAGCGTTGCCGCCGTTTGTGAAGCATACGTTTAAAATCAGGCCGACAGGGACGACGGACATTGTCATTTCTGGACTGGGCTGGGTCAGCCTGCAAGGCAAGCATGAAGCCAGCGTCGTTGTTCATGCGCCTAAAGGCGTAAGCGTAGGGATCAGAAAAGGGCTGATCTAGCTCCTCCACAAGAGAATAGCGCCGCCCTTGTTCCTTGCGTGTGACAAAAGAGAGCCATTAGGGGGTAGGAGAGCATCATGATTACGAGTAAAACACAACTGGTTGGTCTTTTCGGCCATCCGGTTTCCCATTCACAATCACCGATGATGCATAATGCCGCATTTTCTGAAACGGGTCTTGGCTATGCCTATGTTGCTTTTGATGTCGAATCAAACAGTTTAGAGGATGCGGTTGCGGGCATTCGCGCTCTGGGGCTCAAGGGAATCAACGTAACGATCCCGCACAAGGTCGCAATCATGCCGATGCTCGACGAGATTGACCCGCTGGCCAAGCGCATTGGAGCCGTAAACACCGTAGTAATCGAAGATGGCCGCTTGATCGGCTACAATACGGACGGCATGGGATATGTGCGCTCTCTCATGGAGGAGACAGGACTTGAGCTAGACCAGCAGATCGTCACGATGGTTGGAGCAGGCGGAGCGGCACGTGCAGTTGCCTTTACCCTTGCAGAAAAAGGGGTAAAAGAAATTCGCATTATCAACCGCTCGCGTGAAAGAGCGACCATTCTCGCAGAATCACTGCAATCCATCGTGTCCACTCGAATCGTGGAGCAGGGAGAAGGAAAAGACGCCATTGCAGATGCTTCTCTGCTGATCAATACGACTTCGATCGGGATGCTGCCGAATGTAAATGAAATGCCAGTGCCCAGCGATTGGCTGCACGACCGCTTAATCGTGAGCGATCTGATCTACAATCCGTTGGAAACACGTCTGCTCACCGAAGCGAAAGCGATCGGGGCGCGTGTCCACTCCGGCGTGGGGATGTTCGTGAATCAAGGTGCGCTGGCTTTTGAGTTGTGGACAGGTAAAAAAGCACCGACGGAGGTCATGAGAGACACCGTCCTGAAACAATTGACCAAAACAGCAGAATAATCCAATACCATGGAAGACAAGAGGAGACATGCCAATGTTGACCGGCAAGCAAAAGCGCTTTTTGCGCGCAGAAGCACACCATCTCACCCCGATTTTTCAAGTGGGGAAGGGTGGAGTTAATGAAAATATGATCACCCAGATCAAAGAGGCGCTGGAAGTGCGTGAATTGATCAAGGTAGCGATTTTGCAAAATAACAATGACGACAAGCATGAAGTGGCCGAGGATCTCGCTGCAGGTGCAGGGGCGGAATTGGTACAGCTGATCGGGCATACTGTTGTACTGTACAAAGAGTCACGGGAAAACAAAACGATCAAGCTGCCATAGGAAAAAGACATGACCGACAGGATCAAGCATGTAGGAATCATGGGTGGCACCTTCGACCCAATCCACTGCGGTCATTTGCTCGCCGCAGAGCAGGCGCGCGAGCAAGCGGGATTGGATGAGGTATGGTTCATGCCCACGCATATTCCTCCGCACAAGAAACGGGACGGTCTCACTTCCGCTGCCACTCGCCTGCAAATGGTGGAGCTGGCCGTCGCAGACCATGAGTCGTTTCGGGTGACGGATATTGAGCTGAAGCGGGAAGGCCCTTCTTATACGTACGACACAATCGTGCAGCTGGTGGATCAGTTTCCAGACTGCCGTTTTTCCTTTATCATTGGGGGAGACATGGTAGAGATCCTGCCGAAATGGTATCGGTATGAGGAGCTTAGCCGCCTGATTGGATTCATCGGCTTGGCGAGGCCAGGCGCTACCCTCGAGCAGGTATCCCGTGAGGATGTGACCTTTGTCGAGATGCCTGTCTGGGATATTTCCTCTACGCTCATCCGGGAAAAAGCGGCGGCGGGGCAGAGCATCCGCTACCTGGTTCCAAATTCGGTGGAGCGGTATATAAAGGAGAACCGATTCTATGAAAGTGTGGAGTAATCGGGAGGAGCTGCTCGCTTTGGTGCGGGCGCAAATGCATGATAAACGCTATACGCATACGCTGGGAGTCGCCGACTCGGCCAGGAAGCTGGCTGTACGCTACGGGGCCGATCCCGAGAAAGCGGAGCTGGCAGGCTATCTGCACGATTACTGCAAGTGCTGGCCAGTAGACAAGATGTTTGAAATTCTGGTGCGCCACGATATGCCGACGGACTTGCTGGAAGGAGAGAAAGAGCTTTGGCACGCTTTTGCCGGAGCGATCGTCATCCAGACAGACCTCGGCATTATGGACCCGGAAATTTTGCAGGCTGTCCGCTATCACACGACGGGTCGAGCAGGGATGACCCTGTTAGAAAAAGTGGTTTGTGTGGCAGACTATATAGAACCCAACCGCAATTTCCCTGGAGTAGAGCAAATCCGCGAGCTCGCAGAAAAAGATCTGGATGCCGCACTTGCTTTGGCGCTTGGGGGAACGATGCAATTTTTAATTGAAAAGCAAAAGACGGTGTTTCCGTTGACGCTATTGGCATACAACGACTTGATTTCCCGAAAAGGGAGAGTAGGAGGGTTTAATGGTTAAGACAGTTGAGGATTTGGCTCGTTTGGTCGTGAAAGCAGCCGAGGATAAGAAAGCTGAAAATCTGATGGTGCTGGATATCAGAAATTTATCCGCCGTCGCAGACTACTTTATGATTTGCCACGGAAACAACGAGCGTCAAGTACAGGCGATCGTCAAAGAAATTCGCGATCAGGCACACAAGAGTGGAATGAACGTGCGCGGAATCGAAGGCGCTGAGGAAGGGCGCTGGGTGCTCGTGGATCTGGGAGACGTCGTCATCCATGTGTTCCATCGTGAAGATCGCGAGTTTTACAACTTGGAGCGTCTGTGGAAGGATGCAGAGGTTGTTTCCTTCTCAGAGCAAGGGTAATCGACTATGGCCTACGCGCATATGGCGGCAGTTTACGACAAGCTGATGGCCGATACTCCCTACGACCAATGGCTGGATTGGGTGGAGCGTCATTGGGCAAAAGGGGATAAGCCACGGAACGTAATAGATCTGGGCTGCGGGACGGGGACGATTGCCATCCCGCTCTCCAAGCGCGGCTACCGGGTGACGGGTGTAGACTTGTCGGCTGAAATGCTGGCAATCGCCTATGATAAAATGCGCCGGGAACAGGCAGATGTCACGTGGGTCGAGCAGGACATGCGAGAGCTGGATTTACCGCAGGCAGATGCCGTCATTTCGCTGTGCGATTCTCTCAGCTACTTGACCGAAGAGGAAGATGTGCAGGAAACCTTTCGAAAGGTGTTCGACCATCTCGCCGAAGGAGGCAGCTTTTTGTTCGATGTGCACAGTCCTTATAAAATGCTGCACATCTTCGGAGATGAGACCTTCACCTACGTCGATGATGAAGTTTCGTACATTTGGCAATGTTTTTGCGACCCGCTGCGCCTGGAGGTGGAGCATCAGCTGACGTTTTTCATCCGCCAGCCAGACGGTCTCTACAAGCGCATGGAAGAAGAGCACTGGCAGCGAGCCTATCAGCCCATTCAGATGATTCGTTGGCTCAAGGATGCCGGATTTACAGACATCGTTTTGACAGCCGGATATTCGGATCAGCCCCCATCGGAGAAGAGCGATCGCCTATTTTTCGCCGCATCCAAGCCGAGACGTTGACATGATTGGTTCCTATTTACTATAATCGTGTTATAACTGCAAAATTCGACGCGTTGAAAGAGGAATAGTAGGCATTAACTCCGTGTGCTAGAGAGTTGACGGCAGGTGCAAGTCAACCCGGAGTGATCTGAACTCGCCTCCCAGCACTTTCCCCCAAGATTGAGGAATTCGATTGAGTAAGGGAAAGCGGATCATCTCCGTTATGGATGGAAATAAGTGGGTGAATGATGTTCCGTTCACCAATCTGGGTGGTACCGCGGGAGTAAACACAACCTCTCGTCCCTTTTCGTTAATCGATGGGGACGTGGGGTTTTTTTATTTTTCACCATTTAGGATGGGAGTGCTTTACCATGGTTTTTAATCATCGCAACGTCGAGAAGAAGTGGCAGCAATACTGGGAGCAAAACAAGACTTTCAAAACCTCCGAAGACGAAGGCAAAAAGAAGTTTTATGCGCTCGATATGTTTCCGTATCCATCTGGAGCAGGACTGCATGTAGGCCATCCAGAGGGCTATACGGCTACGGATATTTTGTCCCGTATGAAGAGAATGCAGGGCTACAATGTTTTGCACCCGATGGGCTGGGATGCCTTCGGATTGCCTGCTGAGCAGTACGCGCTCGATACAGGGAACGACCCTGCTGAATTTACCGAGCAAAACATCAACAACTTCCGCCGTCAGATCAAGTCCTTGGGCTTCTCCTATGACTGGGATCGCGAAATTAACACGACGGACCCGCACTACTATAAATGGACGCAATGGATTTTCACCAAGCTGTATGAGCACGGTTTGGCCTACATTGATGAAGTTGCAGTAAACTGGTGCCCGGCACTGGGTACGGTTTTGGCGAATGAAGAGGTCATCGATGGCAAAAGTGAGCGTGGAGGACATCCAGTCGAGCGCCGTCCGATGAAGCAATGGGTCCTGAAAATTACTGCTTACGCGGAGCGCCTGCTGGCTGACCTGGAAGAGCTGGACTGGCCGGAGAGCATCAAGGAAATGCAGCGCAACTGGATTGGCCGTTCCGAAGGGGCAGAGGTTACCTTTAGCATCGAAGGTCATGAGGAAGGCTTCACCGTCTTCACGACACGTCCTGACACCCTGTTTGGTGCGACCTACGCCGTATTGGCGCCAGAGCACAAGCTGGTAGACCTGATCACGGTCCCTGCTCAAAGAGAAGCCGTAGAGGCGTATCTGGAGCAAGCGAAGCGCAAGAGCGACCTGGAGCGTACAGACCTGGCAAAAGAAAAAACAGGGGTATTTACAGGAGCATACGCCATCAACCCAGTGAATGGCGAGCGTCTGCCGATCTGGATCGCCGATTACGTCCTGATCAGCTATGGTACGGGTTCCATCATGGCGGTGCCTGCACATGATGAGCGCGACTACGAATTCGCGAAAACATTTGATCTGCCAATCAAAGAGGTCATCGAAGGCGGAGACATTTCCAAAGAAGCGTTCGCCGGTGACGGCCCGCACATCAACTCCGGCTTCCTGGACGGACTGAACAAAGAAGAAGCGATCCGCAAGATGATCGAATGGCTGGAGGAGAACGGGAAAGGAAATCGCAAGGTAACCTACCGTCTGCGTGACTGGTTGTTCAGCCGTCAACGTTATTGGGGAGAGCCGATTCCAATCATCCACCTGGAAGACGGCACGATGAAAGTGGTTCCAGAAGAAGAGCTGCCGATTATTTTGCCAAAAACAAAAGAAATCAAGCCATCCGGGACAGGTGAATCCCCGCTGGCGAATATCACGGACTGGATTAACATCGTAGATCCGGTAACTGGCCAAAAAGCTCGCCGTGAGACAAACACAATGCCGCAATGGGCAGGCAGCTGCTGGTACTTCCTGCGCTTTATCGATCCGCACAACGAAAAAGCACTGGCCGATCCGGATAAATTGAAGGAATGGCTGCCGATTGACATTTACATCGGTGGTGCGGAGCATGCAGTACTGCACTTGCTGTACTCCCGCTTCTGGCACAAATTCCTGTACGACATCGGTGTCGTGCCTACCAAGGAACCGTTCCAAAAGCTGTTCAACCAGGGTATGATCTTGGGTGAGAACAACGAAAAAATGAGTAAGTCCAAAGGAAACGTCGTAAATCCGGATGACATCGTGAACAGCCATGGCGCAGATACCTTGCGTATGTATGAGATGTTCATGGGGCCGCTGGATGCTTCGATCGCTTGGTCTACAAAAGGCCTGGACGGTGCCCGCCGCTTCCTGGACCGCGTCTATCGCCTGTTTGTAAACGACAGCGGAGAGCTGAACGAGAAGATCGTCGATACGACCAAAGCAGGCAGTATGGAGCGCGTTTACCATCAAACGGTGAAGAAAGTGACAGAAGACTACGAAGGTCTGCGTTTCAACACAGGTATTTCCCAGCTGATGGTATTCGTAAATGAAGCATACAAAGCGGATGTACTGCCGAAGAAATACATGGAAGACTTCGTGAAAATGCTGTCCCCAATCACGCCTCATATCGCAGAAGAACTGTGGGAGAAGCTGGGACACAGCGAGACGCTGGCTTACGAGGCTTGGCCTACCTACGATGAATCCAAGCTGGTAGAGGATGAAGTGGAGATCGTGCTGCAAGTAAACGGCAAGAACAAGGAAAAGCTGCTGATCGCTTCCGATTCCACCAAAGAACAAATGGAAGAGCTGGCTTTGGCTAACGAAGTGATCAAAGAACTGATCGATGGAAAAACCATCGTGAAAATGATTGCGGTACCGGGCAAGCTCGTCAATATCGTCATTCGATAATGGTAAATGAAAAAAGGAGTGAGACCTGTCGCAAGGCAGGTTCGCACTCCTTTTTGCTTATTCGAGCTGATGGGCCAGCTTACGCTCCGCCAGTTCCTGATCTTCAGCAAATTTGGCATGCGTACGATGAAATACATCGGCAAAAACACCGGGTATACCGTTCTTCAGGGCAATGAGACCTTCTCCGGTGATCCCGCCAGGAACACAGACGCGCTCCTGCAGGGAGGGGAGAGTAAAGATTTCCTCTTTTAATAGATCTGCCATTCCGATGAACATCTGGGTGGTCAAATACGTGGCTGCCTCGTGGGAGATGCCTGTTTCGGACACGGCGTCCTGAATCATCTGTTGGAGAATGTAACTGAGAAATGCAGGGCCGCAGCTGGTGATGTCGGAGGTGACACGCAAGAAGGAGTCTGTGATTAAAGTAGGCTGGCTGATTTGGGAGAAGAGGGAGAGAATGGTTTGCTTCTGCTCATCCTTTATCCGGGAACCGAATTCGCATAGACTGATCCCGCTGCGAGCTGCATTTGTAATGCTCGGCACGACCCTGGCGACTGCACATGGGACAATCTCCTCCAGCTGAGCGAGCTTAATCGGGCTCGTAATGGTAATCAAAAGGTGCTCTGGTGTCAATTCCGGGAGGATCTGCTCTAGCATGACCTTATATTCCAGCGGTTTTACGCACAGCAGCAATACGCGTGCTTGCATGGCCAACTCGGCATTGCTCGGGGCAATGACTAATCCGGGGTGGCGGGCCGCCAGCTGCTCTGCTTTGGCCGGTGTGCGATTTCTCATGATGATCTGGCCGGGGGACAGGGCTTTGGCTGACAGCAACGCTTCAATGAGGATGCTGCCCATGCTGCCTGTACCGATGAACCCGATCCTATCCATGTCCATACCTCCATCCATTATTCTTTCCCCATTGTATGTGACGCGTTCATGCATCATGACCGCAGAATGAGCGAAGCTACTGAATCCGTATGCGATCCTTGATCCGATCGTCATTTTGTCACCGATCCCTTGAATTTCCTTCAGCTCATCGGGGGATCGAAAGCTGCCGTGTTCCTCGCGATAGCGGAGAATCGCTTTGGCTTTTGCTTCCCCGATACCAGGCAAACTCATGAACTGCTCTGCCGTTGCGGTGTTGATATTGATGGTCTCACCGGTACCAGCAGCGGTTTGGCTGGCGGCAGCCGGTTTGTACGGGGAGGGGAGACTCATCCCTGCTCCAGGGGATGGCAGGCTCCCTTTCGCAGGGATGACGATGGCCGTCCCGTCAGTCAAAGGCGCGGCCAGATTGATTTGTTCCAGGTCGGCATCGGCGGAGGCTCCTCCAGCCTTGGCGATGGCATCCGCGACCCGCATACCTGCATTCAACTGATACAGCCCCGGCTGCTTGACTCGTCCCTTGACGTCTACAAAGAGTGGGGGAGGAGTCTCCTTCATATTCACCCGTGCATCGCTGGTCTTTGGGGGAGTCAACTCTTTTTGTACCCCGAGGGAGTCTTCTGAGTTAGGGGTGGATTCTGCTGAAGCGTACGCCGGAGCGATCAAAGGCAGCTGCGATTCCATACCACTCTGTTCCGAACTGCGTGCCTGGTAGAGCCACAGACTGCTTCCGATGAACACGATCGCTCCGATGCCCAAAAGTATACGGCGATAACGCTCCCACCAATCCGCGAACACAAAAAACCCTCCCTTGTCTCGTCGAGTATCCTTGAAGAGAAGCAGGCTTCTCTAACAACGATGCTACGAAAAGTAAGAGAGGGTGTGCAAATGTTTTCCTTAACCGATATGCTGGAGCGAATTCTTCTTCCGTCGAAGGTCGACATTCGGGCTCACATAGGGGTCAAATGTGTGTTTTTGCTCGATGAAGATCTGATGCCACAGCATGAAGACGAGGATCGTCCAGATTTTGCGGCTGTAATCCGCGTTGCCTTCCCGATGCTCATCCAGCATGTAGAGAACGTAGGCTTTGTTGATCAGATCGTCCACTTTGGATTCGAAAACGATTTCCTTCGCCCATTTGTAGAACTCGTTCTTCAGCCAATGACGAGTCGGTACAGGGAAGCCCAGTTTCTTTCTCATCTTGATTTCCGGCGGCAAGAAGTCCTTCATGGCCTCGCGCAGAACGTGCTTGGTCGTTCCGTTCGCAATTTTGTACTTCGTCGGGATGGTGGCGGCAAATTCAAAGACTTTCAGGTCGATGAAAGGCACGCGCAGCTCCAGGGAATTGGCCATCGTCATTTTGTCAGCCTTCATCAGGATGTTGCCGCGCAGCCAGGTATGGATGTCCAAATACTGCATTTTGGTAACATCATCATACTGGGAAGCGCGCTTGTAAATTTCCTCTGTTACCGTGAATGGAGAAACATACGCGCTCGAGTTGGCGATATCTTCCATCACGACACGTTTTTTCAACTCTTCACTGAAGATCAATGCATTCCCGAAGAAACGCTCTTCCACTGTCTTCGAACCACGGATCAGGAAATTCTTCCCTTTGACTTGATCGGGCAGGCGTTCTGCCATGTACCCGATGGAATGACGCATCCAGCCAGGCATGCCAGAGAACATTTTCAAGGAATTCGGCTCCCGATAAATGTTGTAGCCGCCGAAAAATTCGTCCGCTCCTTCTCCGGAGAGAACGACGGTGACGTGCTCGCTCGCCATCTGTGCGACAAAGTAGAGCAGGATCGCGGATGGATCCGCTACCGGTTCGTCTTGGTGCCAGATGAGGCGCGGCAGTTCGTTCATATATTGCTGGGCACTCACGACCATCTCGTGATGCTCGGAACCCAAATATTGTGCAGTTCGCTTCGCAAAATCCAGCTCGCTGTAGCCTGGTATGTCAGAACCGACAGAAAAGGTTTTGACAGGCTCAAACGTGCGGAGCATGCCGACGATACTGCTGGAATCAACCCCGCTGGAAAGGAACGCTCCGCGTGGCACCTCGCTCACACGGTGCTTGTCGACCGATTCGAGCAGGACGCTGCGGGTTCCTTCTACAAAGTAAGAGAGAGGCTTGCTCTCATCAGGGTTGAACTCGACATCCCAATAACGTTCCAGTTTGATCTGGTCGTTTTCGATGATAAACGAGTGGGCAGGCGGTACGCGGTAGATCCCTCGGTACATGGTTTCCGGATCCGGTACGTACTGGAACGTCAGGTAGTGATAAAAGGCTTTGTGATTCACTTCCCGTTTCAGCCCCGGCATTTCAAGCAGGCTCTTGATTTCACTTGCCACCCCGATAGAATCGCCAGTCTCCACGTAGTAGAGTGGCTTGATACCAAAATGGTCACGCGCGCCAAAAAGCCGTTTTTTGCGAGAATCGTAGATGGTAAAACCGAACATTCCGCGAAGATGCTTGGGAGCGTCCGTTCCTACTTCCTCGTAGAGGTGCAGGATGGTTTCGATATCAGAATCGGTGTGGAAGACGTGACCGATGTCCTTTAACCATTGTTGCAATTCCTTATAGTTGTAGACTTCCCCATTCCCAATGATCCAGATGTCTCGGGTTTCATTAAACAGCGGTTGGTGTCCGCCTTCCACGTCAATGATGCTTAAACGACGAAAGCCCAGGGCGACGTTATCCTCTAGATGGAAACCATCGTCGTCTGGACCGCGGTGCAGAATGACACCGGTCATCGCGCTGATTGCTTCTTGCCCGACAGGTGTTTGCCGCTTGTTGTAGAGTGATACGATTCCACACATATGAAATGACTCTTCCTCTCACTGGATTGCTCCTGCTAACTCTATCATGTATCGACAGTCAGCGCAATGACTCCGAATGCCTACAATCCTCAGCCTGCATATGGCTGGCAAGCCTATCCATTCCTATTTTTGTCCCGGAGAACCAGGATATACTCGGGAATGCGAAAGAATGTTTCGACAAGAGGATCGGGGGAGTGTGCGTGACGTTGTACAGAGCCAGCATCTCAATGGTTGTCGGACTGATTTTGTCGTCCTATTTGCACCAGGCCTGGCTGCTGGCAGCGGGAGGAATCGGGCTGGCCGTTGCCTTGATCACCGCTATCCCCGTTCATCTGCGCAGGTGGATTCTGGCCTATACTTTCCTCTCTATTTTAACAGGTCTCTATTTTTATGGGTACGAGATTCTCCATCAATCCGTGCTAAAGCCTTATGCCGTTCAGGAGAGCAGCGTGTGGGTGCGCGGAACGATTGACTCGGCAGTGGTCCGAGATGGCGATGTCGCCCGGTTTCATCTCGACATGCAAGAATGGACATTGAGTGGTAATAAATGGAATAAACTAAGCCAAAGAGAGCGGATAGCCGTCCGCATCCTTTTGGATCACAAAGACGAAGCGGATCGCGTCGATACCTGGAAAAGAGGCAGCCAGTGGTCAGGGCGTATTCGGCTCTCTGTCCCCGCGGCAGCCCGCAATCCGCACGCGTTCGACTATTCGCGATATTTGCACTGGCAAGGGATACACGTAATTGGAGAAGGCTCCTACGGCACAGTCCGGATAGAGGAGCAAAGCAGCCTTTGGGCACCATTTCAAAGCTGGCAAACGGATGCGGCTGGCAGAATCGATTTGCTGTTTGATGATCCTGAGGCGGCAGGGTATATGAAGTCATTGCTATTGGGCGTGGGGGAGGATGTGGACCCCGAGCTGCAGGAGATGTACGCGGATTTGGGACTGAGCCATGTCCTGGCTATTTCCGGATTGCATGTCACGCTTGTCAGCAGCATGTTCATGTGGATCTTGGAACGAGCTGGGGTGGCCCGCAGGTGGGCATTGCTAGCCACGATCGGCATGCTCATCGGATATGTGCTTCTCGTCGGAGCGAGTGCCTCGGCAGTTCGTTCCGGGCTTATGGGGGGAGTCGGACTCGCCTGTCAAGTGTTGGGCAAAAGGGTCGATGGAAAAGACGTTTGGGCAGGCGCCCTCATCGTCATGCTGCTGGTCAATCCATATCTGCTGTGGCAGATCGGGTTTCAGCTTTCGTTTGCCGTCACCCTCGGTCTCATTCTTTTCGTACCGTTTAGCCAGCACATCTTCATTCGAATCCCCCTGTGGATCCGTACGCTGGTAGCGGTTACGCTGGCTGCTCAAGCCGTGTCCTTTCCGTTTCTGCTCTATCACTTTCATCAGTTTTCTATGCTTTCCTGGCTCGTCAACCTGGTCATAACGCCCATTCTGTCCCTGGTTGTTTTGCCGCTTGGGTATATCGCTCTCGTTGCGGGCATGCTTCATCCGTTTTTGGCAGGCTGGCCTGTACTGGTGTCAACCTATCTGTTAAAAACCCTGCATGAACCGTTGTTTGCCATGATTCGATGGAACCTTCCGTTTTCTCATTGGCCGCATCCAGATTGGTGGTGGATTTTGCTTTATGCTGGCTTCTTGTTCATGTTGCCCATTTTGTGGAAGATGGGGTATCATCGGCAAAGAGATGCAATCGTCTATTTGGCCTTGTTTATCGGGTTCATTGTACTGGCCAGGCAGCCCTTCTCGGGATATCAGGAAGTGAGGATTACCTTCCTTGATATCGGTCAGGGGGATTCAATCGTTGTCGAAGTTACCGATAAGAAGGTATACTTAATTGATGCAGGTGGGACTTTTCGCTTCCCTGCTCGCGAAGCATGGAGGGAAAGACGTGATCCTTTTGAAGTGGGAAAGGATATCGTACTCCCTTTTTTGAGAGCGAGGGGAATTGAGAGGATTGACCGAGTCGTCATGACGCACGGCGATCTGGATCACATTGGCGGAATGGCTGCACTCGTGCCCCGATTTTCTTTTGGCGAGGTTCTAGTGAATGGGGCACCACCTGAGGGAATAGAGAGAGACATTATACGGCAGTTTCAACAAAAGGGAGTTCCGATTTTGACGGGAAGCCCCGGGCAGACGTGGTCGGATGCCCCGGGAGTGAATTGGAAATGGGTCGAACCGGGACAAACATCATCAGCTTCCGGTAACGAAGCCTCCATCGTGCTGCAGCTCACCGCGTACGGGAAAACGGTGTTGTTCACCGGCGACATCGAGAGTGACGGGGAGAGTCGAGTAGTACAGGGCGGTTTGCCAGAGGTGGATGTATTAAAAGTAGCACACCACGGCAGCAATACATCTAGCTCAGATGCTTTTTTGGCTGCCATACGCCCCAAAACCGCTGTAATTTCTGTGGGGACAAACAATCGCTATGGACATCCATCGGCAGAAGCTATGCAACGATTAAAAAAATCAGGCTCCAAGGTGTACAGAACCGACAGGCATGGCGCTGTGACGCTGATCATTACGCCTGAGGGGATGGTTTGGCAGACCCAAGGATCAAATACATAATGTGGTTGCAACCTTTTCTTTGAACGATCCGTCTGTAGGGGGGAGAGGAGAATATGCAGGAAGCGGAACTGATCAGGAAAGCGCAGTCCGGGGATCATGATGCGCTCGTCGATCTGCTCCGATCCATTGAGACCTCCGTTTACCGCAGCGCTTACTATAT
Organism: Brevibacillus choshinensis; assembly: GCF_016811915.1. Taxonomy (NCBI): domain Bacteria; kingdom Bacillati; phylum Bacillota; class Bacilli; order Caryophanales; family Paenibacillaceae; genus Brevibacillus; species Brevibacillus choshinensis. Next base: position 2,071,563 of record NZ_CP069127.1, read on the forward strand.
TCTTGGGAACGAACAGGACGCTCTCGATGCTGCCCAGGAAGTGCTTATTCGTGTCTACCGAAAATTAGATACCTATCAGGAAAAGGCGAAGTTTTCCACCTGGGTTCAACGAATCGTCAGCAACGTTTGCATGGATAAATTCCGAGCGAAGAAGGAAACGGTCTCAATAGACGAGCATGAGCTGATAATCCCTGATCGAAACAACGTAGAAGATGAAATCCTTCTCACTGGATTGTCAAATGACATTCAGGAAGCCATCGGAAAATTGCCAAGGCAATATCGGATGGTCGTAGTACTCCGCTATCTGGAGGACTTATCCTACCAGGAAATTGCGGAAGCTTTAGATTTGCCGCTTAACACAGTAAAGTCGTATTTGTTCCGGGCTAGACAACAATTGCAGGAACTTCTGTACGACTACCAGAAAGGGGGAATCGGTTGATGACAAACGAGGAAATTTGGGAATGGATGCAGCGCGATCTGGATGGCGATCTTTCTCCCACAGAACAAGACGCGCTATACATGATCCTTCGCAAAGATTCTGACCTGCAACTGAAGTACAACCGACTGAAAAATGTTTCAGAGCAGCTGGAAAAGCTGCCCCCTGTCGTACCATCATTCAGCATCGTGGATTCCATTCTGCCGAGACTGGAATCAGCAGCGGCCGTTCCCGCCGCAGCATTTGCGCTGAATGAAGAAAACCTGCCCACTCTGGAAGTTAAGCGCAACGTGTCTTCGCCGTCGGAAACGAAAAAGTGGAAGCGGATGAAAGTGTGGTTGGCCAGTATCGGTAGCACCGCAGTGGCTGCCTGCCTTCTGATTGGAATTTTGTTTACAGGTAGTGATGGCAAGAAGTCCGAGCTAGACGCGTATCAGCAGGGGGCGGAAACCGTCACACCGGCAGAGGAGAAACCCGCAGTAGTGGGACCGCCTGCTCCAACTCCCAGCACTAATCCATCTACATCGAATCCACCGGAGGGGGAAAAACAGGCGACGCAATCTTCTTCGCCTGACAAAAAGCAGACTGTAAAGAAAGTCTCCAAGCCAAATAACAATCATTCCGTCAAGAAGCCGGATACGAAACCGCCAGCCACCAATCCTGCAGTCTCGCCAAAACCTATAGTGAAGGACCCAAAGCCACCGGCGTTCCCATTCGGCTTAGAGGAGAAATCGGACGAGGACGAAAAGAACAAAGCTCGCGACAAAGAGAGTGGCGACGCGGACAGGGACAAGAGCAAGAGCAAGGAGAAAGACAAAGGCAACAGCAATAAGAAAGACAAAAAAGAAAAAGAAGATGAGAACGACGAAGACTAATGTGAAATTTGCGGAGAGATAAAATGCGGAAATCACATGTGGACCGGCACCGAACAGGGGAGTCTTGCGTATCCTACATTATCAAGCACCCCCTGCTTACCGTTTGGGGAGGAGGAATCCCGGGGCTTTTCCCTAAACGTTTACATAGAGGTGCCAACAGTTAGAAAAACCGCTTACCATTATGGGAGCGGTTTTTTTCTTGCGGATCGGAGCTTTACGGCTGCACCAAAAAGCTGGACGCAGCCAAGTTTTCTAATTTGTATGCTATAATAGCGCAGGACAAGCAAGGAAAGGAAGGGGAGAGCTCCATGCCATTGGTATCGGCTATTCGGGAAATACGACAAAAGCATTTTTCTCCCGTCTACGTGCTGCACGGTCCGGAGTCCTTTCTGGCAGAAGAGTTTCTGTCATTGGCGCGGCGAGAGATGATCGACCCGGATTTCAGTGATCTGAATGTGAGCGTATACGATTGCACGGAAACAAGTCTCGGTGACATCCTGCAGGACGCCGAAACGCTGCCCTTTATGGGCGAGCATCGCCTGGTCATCGCGAGGCAAGCGTATTTTTTGACAGGAAGCAAGCCTCCATCGAAAGTGGAGAGCGACCCTGACGCATTGCTCGGCTATTTGCAGAATCCCCCTGCCTATACGACCCTCATTTTACATACAGATGCCGAGAAGCTGGATGAGCGGAAGAAGCTGGTCAAAACGCTGCAGCAAAAGGCAAAAGTCATTCCGTTCTCCCTGCTGCGGGATGCTGACCTGTATGCATGGGTAGAAAGGCAGGCGGATAAATTCCAGGCGTCTATTGACCGGCCGCAGGCAATGAAGCTGGTGGAGCGGGTCGGAAGCGAGCTTAGGCTTTTGGACAAAGAAGTGGAGAAGCTTGCGCTGTATGTAGGAAACGGTGGCAAGATAACGGATCAGGTGATCGAGGATTTATGCGCAAGGACGCTGGAGCAGGATGTCTTTGCACTGATTGAGCAGGTCGCATCCGGAAGGCTCGACAGGGCGCTTCGCATGCTTTACGACTGCATGAAGACGGGAGAGGAGCCGATCAAGCTGCTGTCCCTGTTTGCGAGGCAATTTCGCATGCTGCTGCAGGTGAGACAGCTCGCACCACGCGGCTATTCGCAGCAGCAAATCGCAGGGATGATCAAAATGCACCCGTACGCAGTGAAAAAAGCGATGGAGCAGGCGCGCCACTTCTCGGAGGATTCTTTGAAAAAGCTGCTGCTCATTTTGGCGGAAGAGGATTTTCGGATGAAGTCAGGGCAAGTGGACAAGCGCTTGGCGTTGGAGCTGTTTATCACGCGAGCCCACGAAGCGCGGAATCGCACCGCCGGATAAAAAAGAAAAAGCCCCGTGAACGATGTTCGCGGGGTTTTTTCTGCAAGTGGTCTCTTACGCTACAGGAGCGCTCAGAACGTTAAGCTTTTTCATCAAACGAGACTTTTGACGGTTTGCTGCGTTTTTATGAATGAGACCTTTCGAAGCGGCCTTGTCCAGCTTTTTCACAGCCACCAGAAGAGTGGATTTCGCCAATGCTACATCGGAAGCGGCGACAGCTTTCTCAAAGTTCTTCAGGGAAGTGCGCAGATCAGACTTTTGAGAAGCACGGTGTGCGCGTCGCTTTTCAATGGTTTTGGTGCGCTTAATCGCGGATTTAATGTTTGGCATGTGTGTCACCTCCTTAGACGACCATAGACATACAGTCATACAACAAAGTAATTCTAGCATGGGCTGTATCCATTTGCAAGAAAGGATTCGGAATAAAAATGAAGGATTCAAGCAACCTAGTAGCAGGAACAAAATGGAGAAGGGAGCAAAATGACCTTGGAACATAATATCGACCTGTCAGGATACTCGATTCGCACCGATCTTGCCGTGGAGGCCCATGAGTTAGCGCAGCAGGAAAATGAGAGCAATATTCCCGGCGTATGGCTTCAGGCTGACGATGAAGAAGCCAATATAAAGGTCACCCGCCTTCACGTCCAGAATGAGGAGGCAGGCAGGGCAATCGGAAAGCTGCCTGGCCACTACATTACCATTGAGGTTCCCAAGCTGCGCGACAATGATACCTCTATTGAAGAGCAGGTAACGAAACGTTTTGCACTGGAATTCGCCAGTTTTCTGATGAAGCTGGGAATTACCGAGGATAAAAAGGCGCTCGTCGTCGGCCTGGGCAACTGGAATGTGACGCCGGATGCGCTCGGGCCGATGGTGGTGGAAAATTTATTGGTCACCCGGCACCTATACAAGCTGGCGCCGGATACGGTGGGAGAAGGCTATCGGGAAGTAAGTGCGCTCTCGCCGGGAGTCCTCGGGATTACAGGGATTGAAACGAGTGAGATCGTGTTTGGCGTGGTGGAAAAAAGCAAGCCGGATTTTGTCATCTGCATTGATGCACTCGCTTCACGGGCATTGCATCGCGTAAACACCACCATTCAAATATCGGATACTGGAATTCATCCCGGCTCAGGTGTCGGCAACAAGCGCAAAGCCATCGATAAGGAAACATTGGGCATTCCCGTGATTGCGATTGGCGTTCCGACCGTCGTTTTCGCATCGACCATCGTCAATGACGCCATCACCTATCTGCTCGGCCACTTCGGGCAATCCATGGCGGAGAGCAAGCGTGCTTTCAACAAGCTCACCATGAGCACCCTGCCAGAGCGCAAGGAGCCGTACACCGAGGTGGATCTCCCAGACCTTGAGTCGCGCAAGACGTTCATGGGTCTGGTAGGCTCGCTGCCGGAAGAAGAAAAGCGGCAGCTGATTCACGAGGTTCTAAGGCCGCTTGGGCAGGATCTGGTGGTCACTCCCAAAGAGGTGGATGACTTCATGGAAGGGATCTCCAATGTGATCGCGACAGGTTTGAATCGCGCTCTGCACAGTGCTGTAAATGAGGAGAACAGCGGCGCCTACACGCACTAACTAGCGGTGGAAAAGGCCCTCTCACTGAATTGAGAGAAATGCTAGGAATGGGGTTCTATCGTCTCTATGAGGCTCATAAGCTAAAGCATAGACAAGCGGGACACCCGCTACAATGCCACAGCATGAGGAGTGAGACAGATGGCTTCCATCATCCAGCGACAATTCGCTGTCCTGTCGTTTATAACAGCCTTTTTGTTTGTCATAACCGGGGTGCTCTCGCTAGGCGGCAACCGAATGATGATCGCGTCCTCCGCTGTTCAACAAGCAGCGACACATGTATCCAGTCTCGCTATTCTGGGATGGATGGGCCAGGAAATTCCGGTACTGGGTGAAACGGTGCAGACCACCTCTGACCGTCGGACGAATAGCGTCACAGGTTTTCTGTTCCAGCTTGCGACGAGCATCCAACCGGGCGATTTGCGGAGCCTGCTGGGAAGAGAGCTGCCGGGCATGGTTACGACGGAAGATGCACGCTTCGTCGTAGCAGGCAAAGGGGCGACGCTGGCAGACTTTTACGTAGAGTATCCTCCCCATCCGAAGCAGGTCATCGATGCTTCAGATGCCGTTCCGCTCCCGCAGCAAGAAGAGGCGGCGGGGGACAAACCGGCAGCAGAAGAGGCGACCAAGCCGGTTGCCAAGCCGAATACGGGTGGCAAGAAGATCGTCTACGTCTACAACACACACAACCGGGAGTCTTGGTACAGCGAGACCAAGCCCGTAGGCACCTCCGTGGATCATCCGACGAGAAACATCTCCCTGGTAGGAAAACGCCTTTCGGAAGCACTGAACGAACGAGGAATCGGCTCGGATGTGAGCAAGGATGATATTTACCAGGAGCTATTGAATCAGAAAAAGGACTACGCGCTGTCATACGCCCAGTCTCTGCAGGTCGTGAAAGCGGCAGCAGAAAACAATCGCGAACTTCACTACTTCTTCGATCTGCATCGAGACACTGCCCCGCGGGATCGAACAACAGTCACGATAAAAGGAAAAAGCTATGCACGAGTCATGTTCGTCATCGGGAAGCGCAACAAGAGCTTTGAGAAAAACGAAGCGTTTGCGACAGAGCTGCACCAGCTGATGGAAGAAATGTATCCAGAGCTTTCCCGGGGTGTGATGGAAAAAGGTGCAAAAACTGATCACGGCGAGTATAACCAGTCCATTTCACCGGGAAGCCTGTTAATGGAGATCGGTGGTACGGAAAATACCTTGCAGGAAAGCTACAATACGGCGGAAGCTTTAGCGGACGTATTTGCAGCTTACTACCTGAAGGCGGAAAAAGTCGGAAAACCGGTAGCGGACGAACCGGCGAAGAGGTGACGAGCATGAACGTGACGACAAAACTGACGGGGCTTTTGGTGATCCTGCTGGTCGGGGTTGTGATCGGCTTGCAGACGGCTGAGAGGGGCATTTCAAAGGTAAGCGGGCTGCCGGATGTGCAGACACAGACCTTCTACATCAAACAGATGGATCAGGGAAAAATGGAAATCGCAGTGATGGGCAAACAAGTACAGACAGCCAATCCAGAGAAAATGGTCAATTACATGAGCAACATGGGGCTGACCATGGGTTCGACAATTAAAAGCGGTGCCAAAACTTTTGTCGATTGGGTAGGAAGCTTCTTTGAACCGTAGAAATTGTTTATGGACAAAAAAATAATAGGAAGAAAGAACGAATGACGAAAGACCCGGGGCTGCGGGTCTTTTTTGCTGATGAGGATGATTCTGGAACATTTTACAGAAGTGGGGTATCGCAAGCTGCGCCTGAGCCCAACCGACTCGGAAAAGGATTTTGATCATACTTTCACAAAATAAAAACAAGATTGCATATAGTCAGTAAAGATATAATTGTTCGAATTTATTGTGTTGCCAAAAAATTGTACTAATGGCATAATATCTATTGATAGAACTATTTCTATTGAATATATCGGTAAGAGAGGTGCGCCACGTGTCACAACCTGTCCTTCAAATCGAAAATTTGCAGACGCACTTTTTTACGGACCGCGGCCAAATCCCAGCAGTTGATGGAGTTACCATTACAGTAAACAAAGGGGAAGTAGTCGGCATCGTTGGCGAATCCGGTTGTGGAAAGAGCGTAACCTCGCTTTCCGTCATGAAGCTGGTTCCCAATCCTCCCGGAAAGATTGTAGGTGGGGCGATTCGCTTCAAGGGAGAAGACCTGGTTAGCGCAGACGAGAAGCGAATGCGGGAAATTCGCGGCAACGAAATCGCGATGATCTTCCAGGAGCCGATGACCTCGCTCAATCCCGTTTTTACAATTGGCGACCAGATCGGGGAAGCAGTCCGTTTACATACCAAGGCCAGCAAAAAGGAATCCAGGGAACGTGCAGTGGAAATGCTGAAAAAAGTCGGAATTCCTCGAGCGGAAGCAATCGTGGACGAATATCCCCACCAGCTGTCAGGCGGTATGCGTCAGCGTGTGATGATCGCGATGGCGATGGCGTGCGATCCGGAGCTTTTGATTGCGGACGAACCTACGACGGCGCTGGATGTGACCATTCAGGCGCAGATTTTGGACTTGATGAGACAGTGCAACCGGGAGTCAGACACGGCCATCCTGCTCATCACGCACGATCTCGGAGTGGTAGCGGAAATGTGCCATCGGGTCGTAGTCATGTATGCGGGAAACGTCATTGAAGAAGGTGATGTGCGGACCATTTTGAAAAATCCGCAGCATCCGTACACCGTAGGCTTGCTCCAGTCGCTTCCCAAGCTGGAAGGATCGCAGGAGCGGTTGTATTCGATTCCCGGAAACGTACCGATTCCAGGCTCACTCACAGTCGGATGCCGCTTTGCTCCGCGATGTGACAAGGTGACGGATCGTTGCCGACAAGAAATGCCTGAGCTGAAGGTTGTGGGAGAGAACCATCGTTCCCGCTGCTGGATCGCTGAATAATCCGAGAGGAGCATGCAGGTGACTGAAGAATTACTCGTCGTTAAAAACTTGAAAAAATACTATCCGATCACAGGCGGTGTCCTCGGCGGGGAAGTAGGAGTCGTAAAAGCGGTAGACGATGTTTCGTTCTCTGTAAAACGGGGAGAAACGCTGGGGCTGGTTGGGGAGAGCGGCTGTGGGAAGTCGACGACTGGGCGCTCCTTGCTGCGCTTGATCGAACCGACATCGGGAGAAATTCACTTTGATGGAGTGAATGTATCGTCGCTATCCAGAGATGAGATGCGGAAAATGCGCCGCGACATGCAAATCGTGTTTCAGGATCCATTTGCCTCTCTGAATCCTCGTCACAATATTGAGAAGATTCTGGAGGAGCCTCTGATTGTTCACGGAATCGGCAGCTCGGCAGAACGGAAAAAAAGAGTGCTAGAAATGCTAGAGGTCGTAGGCTTGAGCAGCTATCATGCCAGGCGTTATCCGCATCAGTTCAGTGGAGGCCAGCGCCAGCGGATCGGGATTGCCCGTGCTCTGATGCTGAATCCCAAGCTGATTGTCGCCGATGAGCCGGTATCCGCATTGGACGTATCGATTCAGTCTCAGGTCCTGAACCTGATGCAGGATTTGCAGAGGGAGATGGGTTTGACTTACTTGTTCATCGCGCACGATCTGAGCGTGGTGAGACACATCAGCGACAGGGTTGGCGTCATGTACTTGGGAAGGATTGTGGAATTGACGACGAGCGGCCAGCTCTACAGCAATCCGCTTCATCCCTATACCAAAGCCTTGTTGTCGGCGGTTCCAACTCCGGATCCGGACGCTGCGCGCGAGCGGGTCATCCTCCAGGGGGATGTGCCGAGCCCAGCCAACCCGCCAAGCGGTTGCACATTCCATACGCGTTGCCCCCATGTGACAGATGAATGCCGTACAAAACGACCTGACTTCCGAGATGCTGGGAACGGGCACTTTGTCGCCTGCCATCTATACAAGTCGTAGTCTGCTTTCAGCTAGACGAGAGTCTCATCAAAGGGGGGATGCGAGGCAGGAATGACACTAATGGCCTTCTACCACGTATGAAAACTGAAATTTTAGAAGAGGGGGATTATTCATGAAGAAGAGAGTACTCTCTGCTGCCATGACGAGCTTGCTTGCACTAGCTATGCTGCTCTCAGGTTGCGGCGGAACTCAAACCGCACAAAAGCCGGCGGAACAGCCAAAGACAGAAACACCGGCGCCAGCACCAGCTGCAGAACCCGCTAAGAGCGCTTCCAAACAGTTGATCATCGGTCGCGGAGGCGATTCCGTTGGTTTGGACCCAATCCAACAAACGGATGGTGAATCTTTCAAAATAACAGAAAACGTATTTGACACATTGGTAGGCTACGCGGAAGAGAGCACAGAAGTGGTTCCTTCCCTCGCTGAAAAATGGGAGATTGCTCCAGACGGTTTGACGTATACGTTCCACCTGCGTTCCGGAGTGAAATTCCACGATGGCACTGATTTCAATGCAGAAGCAGTGAAATGGAACTTCGAGCGCTGGATGGACAAAAGCCATCCACAGCACAACAAAGAAGGCTTTGAGTATTACAACGACATGTTTGGCGGATACAAAGGTGACGAGACCCACGTAATCAAATCCGTGGAAGCGGTTGATCCACAAACGGTGAAATTTACGCTGAACCGTCCGCTGGCTCCGTTCATTCAAAACCTGGGTATGTCTTGCTTTGCGATCGCTTCTCCTAAAGCGGTGCAAGAGATGGGTCCTGAGAAATTCAACGAAAATCCTGTTGGTACCGGTCCATTCGTATTCAAAGAGTGGAAGCGCAACGACACGATCACGTTGGAAAAGAACCCGAACTACTGGAACGCAGGCTTCCCGAAATTGGAAAAGCTCGTTTTCAAAGTCATTCCTGAGAACACAGCTCGTCTGACGGCACTGACCTCCGGCGAGATCGACATGATGGACGGTCTGAATCCGGATGATGCACAAGCGGTGAAAGACAATCAAGATCTGCAATTGATCCTGCGTCCTTCCATGAACATCGGCTTTGTCGGCTTTAACGTAGAGAAAAAGCCACTCGACAATCCGAAAGTTCGTGAAGCGATCTCCTATGCAATCAACAAGCCAGCTATCATTGAAGCATTCTTCGCAGGACTGGGCCAACCAGCAGTGAACCCAATGCCGCCTTCTATCTGGGGTCACAATGGTAACATTAAAGACCGCGAGTTCAATCTCGACAAAGCAAAACAGTTGCTGACGGAAGCAGGCTTCCCGAACGGCTTCAAAATCAAGTTCTGGGCAATGCCAGTAGCTCGTCCATACATGCCAGATGGCGTGAAAATCGCTGAAGCAATCCAGCAAGATCTGAAAAAGATCGGCGTAGAAGCTGAAATCGTGACCATGGAATGGGCGACTTACCTGGAAAAAACAAAAGCAGGCGAACAAGAAATGTTCATGCTCGGTTGGACTGGCGACAATGGCGACCCAGACAACTTCCTCGCTACATTGCTGGACAAAAACAACATCGGCGGTAACAACCGTACGCGTTGGGCAAACGAAGATGCTCACAAATTGCTGATGCAAGCACAATCTGCGACCACGAAGGAAGAGCGTGAAAAACTGTACATGCAAGTACAAGAAATCATCTTTAAGGATGTGCCAATGGTTCCACTGGCTCACTCCACTCCTGCACTGGCTGCAAAAGCAAACATCATCAACTACAAGCCGCATCCAAAAGGCTCCGAGAGCTTGGAGAAGGTTGAGTTCAAAGAGTAGGTTTGATCAGATCGCGCAAATAGCAGAAAGGGTAAGAGGAGCGTATCCCTCTTCTTGCCCTTTCCTTATATTTATTCCGCACTCATTGTTTGAAGTTTTCTATTTAAGGAAAGCGAGGAGATGGCATTGCTATCCTACAGCATCCGAAGAATTCTCATGCTCATCCCCGTTCTCTTGGGCATGTCGATTGTCGTTTTTTCTATCATTCGTGCCATCCCAGGCGATCCGGCTCTCACCATTTTGGGAGAGAAAGCAAGTCCAAAAGCGATTGAAGATTTACGAGAAGTACTTGGTCTGAACAATCCTTGGTACATTCAATACTTCGACTATTTGAAGCAGATTTTGACGGGGGATTTGGGTGTTTCCCTTCACTCCGGCGCAAGCATTACACAAGAAATTGGCCCTTACCTGGCAGCGACGACAGAACTGACGATCGTGAGTATGCTTTTTGCTGTAATCATTGGTGTGAATGCAGGAATTCTCTCTGCTTGGAAACAAAACTCCTGGTTTGACTACTGTGCGATGTTGATCGCCTTGATTGGCGTCTCCATGCCAATCTTCTGGTTGGGTTTGATGGAGCAATGGCTCTTTGCGCAAGAGCTGAAGTGGCTGCCATCTGTTGGTCGTGACAATTCGCGTAATCCCGTGGAGGCCATTACGCAGTTCTATATACTGGATACGCTTCTCGCTGGACAGTGGGATCAGCTGTGGGAGGTCATCAAGCATCTGATTTTGCCTGGTATCGCTCTGGGTACGATTCCGATGGCGATTATCGCACGTATTACACGCTCCAGTATGCTGGAGGTCATGCGTGCTGACTACGTAAGAACGGCTAGAGCAAAAGGGTTGGCTCAATTCTGGGTAGTTTACAAGCATGCCTTGAAAAATGCAATGATTCCGGTGCTGACGGTGATCGGCTTACAAACGGGCTTGCTCCTCGGAGGAGCGGTGCTTACTGAAACCATCTTTGGATGGCCGGGAGTGGGACGATACATTTTTACTGCGATCGGCAACCGTGACTATCCGGTTATCCAGTCAGGAATTTTGGTGATTGCGACGATTTTCGTTTTAATTAACCTGCTGGTGGATCTCCTGTATGCCTATATTGATCCGCGAATCAAATATCGCTAGGGGGGATAGGAGATATGGCAAATGCACAAGTAGAGACAGTACCACTGCAAGTAAAAGACGAGCAAATCATCTCACCTTGGCGAGAAGCCTGGAAATCTTTGCGCAAGAATAAGCTCGCGATGGTCGGACTGGGGATCATTGTCTTCTTCGTAGTCGTCGCCCTGTTCGCCCCGATGATCGCACCATATCCTTATGATGAAGGCGAGCTGGTGATGAAGAACAAACCGCCTTCAGGAGAACATTGGTTTGGCACCGACTACAACGGGCGTGATGTGTTTAGCCGTGTGGTTTACGGGGCGCGCATTTCCCTGTGGGTAGGGACCTTTTCCGTGATCGGTTCAGTCATCGCGGGGACCATCCTGGGGCTGCTTGCCGGATATTATGGGAAATGGGTAGACACGATTATTTCCCGCATCTTTGACATCATGCTGGCATTTCCGAGCATTCTTTTGGCGATCGCGATCGTGGCGATTCTCGGGCCCTCTCTGCAAAATGCGCTGCTGGCGATTGCGATCATCAACATCCCGACTTTTGGACGTCTGGTTCGTTCGCGCGTGCTCAGTCTGAAAGAAGAAGAATTTGTCATGGCGGCACGGGCCATCGGGATGAAGGATTCCCGCATTCTGATGCAGCACATTCTGCCAAATAGCCTCGCTCCGATCATCGTTACCGGTACGATGGGAATTGCGACTGCGATCATCGAAGCGGCTGCTCTCGGCTTTCTAGGTCTGGGCGCACAGCCACCTGAGCCTGAGTGGGGGAAAATGCTGTCCGATTCCCGCCAGTACATCCAAAAAGCGCCATGGACCGTTATTTTCCCTGGCTTGTCCATCATGCTGACTGTTCTCGGCTTCAACTTGATCGGGGATGGCTTGCGAGATGCACTCGACCCGAGGATGAAAAACTAAAACGAAACAAAGCAGCTTCGGGAGGGATCATGACCCTCCCGTTTTTGCGTAGGTGAACTCACGGCACAGCCGATTTAGATCAGCGGCAGCCTTGGTCACGACTTGATGGGCAACACCTGGAATCATGGCCACTTGAGCCTGCGGCAATCCTTTGCTGAGCAGCTGGCCGTAAGCGTGCATGTGTTTGTCTAGCTCCCCATAAACGAGGAGTGTAGGCACATGGACCTCTGGCAATCTTTCGGTGCAGTTGTAAGCGTGACCTGCCGTGTAGAGCTGTTTTAAGGTAGCGGCGTCCGTCAGGGAGGCATGCGTGATCCATTCCTCTCGGAGGTCAGGGTCATCGATATGAGACGAAGCGATGCTTCTGGCGAGGAGGGGAACGCCATGCATGCTCGCCATGGTTTGCGCCATGTAGAAGCGGCCGTGCAAATAAAAATCGTTCACCTCTGAATAGGCGCCCACCAAAATCAATCCTTGCACTTCGGCCGGAAAACAGAGCGCATAAGCGAGTGCGATAGAGGCACCCTGCGAATAGCCGAGGATAAAAGGGCGCTCAAGACCCAGCTCATTCATGAGGGCGTGCAAGGTCTGTGCGAGATCCTCGATCGAATAAGGTGTAGGGCGCGGGCTGCTCTGACCATGACCTGGCAAATCGGGTATCACTAAGGTGTACGAATCGGCGAGTGGCCGTTGGAAGCAGAAGTTGATCGACCCGATGCATGGCGCATGCAGACAGAGGAGCGGGGGACCTTCGCCCAAGATCAGGGCAGTCATCTGATCTCCATTTGGTAGTGTGATCGCTTGATTCATGAACCTATTCTCCTTGTAAATAATAATTACGATCTCAGCGGAATTTTTCCAAAATAAGCTGTTTTTTTAAAGCCGAAAGTGGTATTCTCGCATTAGAATATATGGAGAAGGCTAGGTGACGAGAATGTTCCAAGAACGCATTTCGAAGCTGCATGATTTCCTTATCAAGCAAGGGCTTGACGCTGTGTTGATCACCTCTCCCAAGCATGTGTATTACCTGACCGGTTTCTTTACAGATCCTCATGAACGTTTTCTGGGCCTGATCATCCCGGCAACGGGAGAACCATCCCTGATCGTTCCTGCTCTCGACAGGGAAGCAGCAGCCGCGGCTTCTTCCGTCCAAAATATTTTCACCCACACGGATACACAAAATCCTTATGAAGTGTTAAAGCAAACGCTTCCAGGAAATTTGAAGTCATTAGGTATTGAAAAAAGCCATATGACCGTAGAACGCTACGAAGCAATGGGTGAGGTCGTAGGGGCTTCCCGTTACGTAGATGTAGAAGAGCCGTTGCGCGAAATGCGATTGATCAAATCGGCTGACGAAGTAACGCGCATGAAGCATGCCATTCAATTGGTAGAGGATTCTTTGAGCGAAACGCTGAAAAAAGTGAAGCCAGGCGTAACAGAGATGGAGCTCGTAGCGGAATTGGAGTTCCAAATGAAGCGACTGGGTGCAGAGGGTCCCTCCTTTACGTCCATGGTTTTGGCAGGCGAAAAATCCGCTTTGCCGCACGGAAAACCAGGTACGCGAGAAGTGCGAGAAGGCGAAGTTCTGTTGTTTGACATCGGAGTAGAGGCTAACGGTTATGTATCCGATATTACACGTACGTTTGCAATCGGCGAGATCAGTGAGCAGCTCCGCGAAATCTATGAAACGGTGCTGGCGGCCAACGAAGCGGCCATCGCTGAAGTTCGTCCGGGCGTGACGTTCGCTCATCTCGATCAAACTGCGCGAGACGTGATCTCCGCAAAAGGATATGGCGAGTACTTCATGCACCGCCTGGGCCATGGCCTGGGAATGGATGTCCATGAGTATCCTTCCGTCCACGGGCAAAACCAGGAGAAGCTGCGCGCAGGCATGGTATTTACCATCGAGCCGGGCATTTATGTGCCGGGAGTAGGCGGAGTACGCATTGAAGACAACGTGCTCGTGACTGAATCCGGGATAGAAGTCCTGACGCAATTCCCGAAAAAACTGACAGTGATCGGTTCATAGACGAGTACTTAAAAGTGAATAGGTGTTTGATGGTGCTGGCTGAACGGAAGTGTGTTCAACCAGCTTAAAAGGGAAGTCCGGTGAAAATCCGGCGCGGTCCCGCCACTGTAACGAGGAGTTCTTTGCGAGAAACCACTGTTCCGCTGCTGGAATGGGAAGGGAGCAAAGAATGATGAATCGGAGCCAGGAGACCTGCCATGAAACCATGTACAATCGACTCACGCGGATGGGGACGATGTGGAACGTACAGTAGTAGGAATGGAAAAGGCGGACTACCGTCTATTTTATTTGCTTTGCTCTGTCCACATTTGTAAGGCATCTCCCGATTGCGCATGGGAGGTGCTTTTTTGTTTGTACCAGGCTAAGCGCAACATACCGAGACTTGTGCCATTTGGGTGAAAACACCTATGTAGCCAAGTTTCTCAAGCGGGAAAGGGGGGAGTCTAAAAAGATTTTGCCAACAGAGGAAAGAGAAGATATAGTAAAATGGAGATAAAACGTAATCATTACGATTTAAGTGATTGATTCCATGAAACCGACAAAAAAGGAGAGAGAAAACGATGATAAAACCAAGAAAGGGTAAGAATCGTTGGGAAAAAAACGGGTGGGCAGCTATTCTGTGTGGGCTCGTTCTTCTCGTGAGTGCATGCGGTTCTCCGGCATCCTCCGGGCAAGGCTCGCCTAAAACGCAAGGACAAGCGGCAGCATCCTCTACGGATGGAGCTTCACAGCAAGCAGGGGCTGAATTGGTCAAACCTGTGACCCTTCAAAACAATGGCAGGGAAATGAGCTATCCAATAGCGCCGGAAAGAGCCGTCACATTGAATCAGCATGTAACGGAAGTCATGCTGGCGCTTGGGTTGGGAGACAAAATGGTCGGAACCGCCTACCTCGATGATGAGATTCTTCCGGAATTCAAAGAGGCTTATGACCAAATACAGGTACTGTCCGATAAATACCCGAGCAAGGAAGTGTTGATGGCAGCCGAGCCAGATTTCGTATACGCAGGCTGGAAAAGCGGTTTTGGCGACAAGGGAGTAGGCACGATGGAGGAATTGGAGAAGGCGGGGATCAAATCCTACTTGCATGAATCGTCCAACAAGCCAGGGCCGACCGTAGACGATGTCTTTGCAGATATTCACAATATCGGACGTATTTTTCGTGTGGAGAATCGGGCTAACGAGCTGATTGGCGAGATGAAAGCAGAAATGGAACAAACCACGAGCAAACTGGGGACCGTGGAAAAGCCATTGAAGATATTTGTCTATGACAGCGGAGAAGAACAGCCATTCACTGCAGCGAATAATTACATGACTGCTTTGATTCGCATGGCTGGAGGCAAGAACATTTTTGATGATATCCAAAAGGGCTGGGCTGATGTGAGCTGGGAAGAAGTGGTGAATCGCAATCCTGACGTCATCATCATTGTGGACTACGGGGATAAAAGCGTGGAACAAAAGCGTGAGCTGCTTTTAAACAAACGAGAGCTTGCGGATGTATCCGCGATTCAACACAAAAGGCTGATGGTCCTTCCAATGTCAGCGGCTTCGGAAGGTGTTCGTGCACCGATGGCACTACATATCCTAGCAGAAGGTCTGTATCCGGAGAAATTCAAGAAATGAGAGCGGTCAAAGCCCAAAAAGCAGTGGCAGTAGCTACCGAATGGGCAGGCCGAGGGGGGATGAGATTTGAATAAGACGAGCTTATCTGTGCTACTTCTCGGATTGATCCTAGCGCTCCTTGCTTCCATCACGCTAGCCATCACACTAGGCTCTGTGGATGTTCTTCCGGGTACCGTCTGGGGAATCGCGCTGTCTCAGGTTCCGATTGCAGGGGAATGGGTACACGTGGATTGGACCCGTGCTGAGCAAACCATCATCTGGGATATTCGCACTCCCCGCGTCCTGCTGGCTGCCATCGTAGGCGCAGGGCTGTCAGTGGTAGGAGTCGCGATCCAATCATTAGTCCGCAATTCGCTGGCAGATCCGTACATTTTAGGCGTTTCCTCCGGAGCTTCCGTTGGGGCCACTCTGGTCATTCTCTTCGGGGCCTTTAGCATGTACGGTCAGTACGCATTGTCTATGGGAGCTTTTCTCGGTTCGCTGTTCTCAATCCTGATGATCTTTTCGCTTTCTCGGATGGGTTGTCAAAATTCGACGGTCCGGTTGCTCATGGCAGGGATCGCTGTCTCCGCTATTCTTTCGGCAATCACGAGCCTGATCATTTTTTCGGCTCCGAACGAGCACGGGATACGCTCTGTTCTGTTCTGGATGAGCGGAAGCCTGGCAGGAGCAAAGTGGGAATATTTGACCATTCCTTCCCTGATCGTCCTCCTGTGTCTCGTGGTTTTACTCGCGCATTACCGCTCGCTCAATGCCATGCTGATGGGCGAGGAGTCGGCGAGCACACTCGGGGTGAACACTGTGCGATTTCGCAAGCTACTCCTCGTCATCTCGGCCCTTTTGACAGGCTTCATCGTAGCCATCAGCGGCGCCATCGGATTTGTAGGTCTGATGATGCCCCATATCGTCCGTGTCATGGTCGGCTCTGACCACCGCAGGGTATTGCCGGTAAGTGCCTTGCTCGGCGCCAACTTCCTGATATGGGCAGATGCATTCGCGAGGCTCTCATTCGCACCGGAAGAATTGCCCATCGGCATCATTACGGCTTTGTGCGGCGGGCCGTTCTTCATCTGGCTGATGCTGCGCAGCTCCTACTACTCGTTTGGAGGTGGCGGGCGATGAAGCTAGCGGCAAAGGATATCAGCATCTCCCTGGGGAACGAACAGATTATTCACGACATTTGCCTGGAAGTTAAGGCAGGCGAGTTCGTGGGGCTGATCGGACCGAATGGGAGCGGCAAATCGACGCTGCTCAAAAGCATCTATCGGGTCTTAAAGCCTGTTGCAGGGCGGATTTTTCTGGACGGAGATGACTTGTATCAGCTGGCACCACGGGAGAGTGCACGGCGCATGGCAGTGGTCCGGCAAGAATCTTCCGTGGAGTTCGACTTTACTGTTCTGGAAATGGTATTGATGGGCCGTTCTCCGCACAAAGGGATGTTTCAGATGGATACGCCCGAGGACATGCATATCGGGAAAGAGGCTTTGGCTCGAGTAGGGATGACGGATTACAGCGAACGCAGCTTTTTTTCATTGTCTGGGGGAGAAAAAAAGCGAGTGCTGATTGCCCGGGCATTAGCGCAGCAAGCTGAATTATTGGTGCTGGATGAACCGACCAACCATCTGGATGTTCGCTACCAGCTGCAGGTCATGGATCTTGTCAAGCAGCTGGGGATTCCCGTCTTGTCTGCCCTCCATGACTTGAATCTGGCGGCGATGTACTGCGATCGGCTGTATGTGCTGAAAGCAGGCCGAATCGTCGCATCTGGATGTCCGGATGAGATTTTGACCGCTGACTTGATTCGGGAGGTCTATGAGGTCGAGACGGACGTTTCCATTCATCCCGTCACAGGCAAGAAGCACATCTACTTTTTCTCCTCATTTGGCGTGACGTGATTGTGCCTGAAGCCCAATCGTGATCGCTGGCAGCACGGCGGGTATCCATTCGTGCGTCGGCGGATTCTACGGCAGGCGAGACTCGCTGGACCGTATTTGCAAAAAAATAACGCTAAACGTGTAACAAAAGTTCTGTAGCTGCATCTAACCAGTAAACCATTTCAAGCAGGGGAGGCCGCGCACGTGGAAAAATTGCAGCCCACAGATGATGCCGCATTTGAGCAAATCATGCGGGAATACGGGACGCGCGTGCTTCGGCTAGTGACGTTTCTGGTAAAGGATCAGAGTGTCGCGGAGGATCTCGCGCAGGATGTGTTTGTGAAAGTGTACCGCCACCTGCCGCGATTTCGCGGGCAGAGCAGCATTCACACGTGGATTTACCGGATCGCCGTCAATGAGTGCAAAGGATACTTGCGGTCATGGGCCTTTCGAAAAATATTGCCGCGCTCCTGGATCAAGGCGGATTTCGATGTATCCACCGAGAGAGTCGTGATGGAACAGTCGGAGCGGGATGAACTGGTGGAGCAGGTGCTGACTCTTCCCTCTCTGTATCGTCAGGTGATCGTCCTCCATTATTATGCGGACTTGTCCATAGCAGAGGTAGCAAACGTCCTGTCTGTGTCAGAGGGGACTGTACGCACGCGATTGCACCGGGCCAGGCAGCAGCTGAAAAAGCAGATGGGAGAGGGGAGGGAGTGGGAATGGACGAGAACGAGTGGATCGAACAATTAAAGGAGCGGGCGGACAGAAAGGTGTTTCATGATGTCCAATTTACCAGTGACATGGAAGAGCGTGTTCGGCAGAAAATTCGCCGGCGCTCGGGCATGTCCTTTCGCTGGCGTCGCTTTGCTTTCCCTGCCCTTGTTCTGTTTTTGCTGATTCTAGTGTGGCAAATCTGGCCCGCTCACAGCTTGCCCAGCGAGCATGCAGCACCGCCGTCCCAGCCGCCAAAGCCAGCGCCGGAACTCTTGCCTGGGGGTTCTCTGGAGGTGCCGCTCTTATGGAAGCCGTCCCCCGCACAGAAACGACATGGAACCGACAGCCTTTTTCGTATGTAGGAGAGAAGCCGGTGAGGATTATCACGGATGAGACGAGCTTTTACGAGGGTCAGCAGCAGCGTGTGTTTTGGCTGATCGACGGGAGTGACGCAAACAAGGTAGAGCTGGTCGCCTACAGTAGTAAAGGGGTGCGGCTGGAGTTGGGTACGTATCAGGTCAGTGGACAGCTCTTTGATGCCCAGCACCATTTTCCCTCGGGAATCACCTTGCCGGATCCGGGTCTCTGGAAGCTGCAGGTGCTCGCGGACGGAAAGCATTTGGGTCAGGTCTTTGTAGAGGTGAAGGCAGGTATTGCCCCTTCCAATCGAGAACTGGTAGAGCCGATCATTCGCGATTACCTGAATACGGAAGGTGCGAAGTTGGGCTGGCTTGGAGAAGACCGGGAAGTGACGATTGAACTGCTGGGGGTAGAAGTGCCTGATGCGGCAAAGCGGAAGGTGTATGCCTGGGTGAAAATCTTGAGCAAGGACCCGTTGCATTCGTCAGGAATCAGTGCGCCTATGGCGTTTGAGGTCGGATACAACGGAAACGAGTACAAAGTAACAAATCTCCAGATGCCCGAGGACGGGAATCTTTATCAAAGCAGCTTGCAAAAGATATTTCCGCAGAAGATCCTGGAGCGAATCCAATCCAGGCAGCAATAGACGACGTGCATAAAAAAACGGACCTCTCCGAAAGGTCCGTTTTGCTATTAGCCGAATATTTGTGCCCCAATCCCGTAATACTGCCCGGAACGCGGCGGCAGAGTGCTGTAGCGAGTGATCATGACGGGTGGTTCGCTTACTTTTTCAAAGCCGTTCGCTGCGAGATAGGAGAGAAAAGCATTCTGTCCATCGGGTACGTCAATGCGGACTTGCCGGTCATGTCCATCCGACAGCCTGCGAAGAAGGTGGATGGCCATCGGAGTGTTTCTTGCGACGATGGGGCCGATAACGAGATTGACGGGTCCCTGGACGGCAAAGCCGTATCCTGCAATGCGGCCCTCGGTGTCGTTGACGACCAGACATGTTTTTGCCTGCTTCATCCGTGTACGCAAAAAGGAAGAGCGTTGGCTGCCCACTGCTAGCCCATCCAGTTCGATGACGGCTCTCAAATCATCTTCCCTCATTATTTCTGTAGGAAATGATTCGCCTGCCTGCTCGTGATCCACCGGCGCAATCCGTTTACAAATGAATTTGTGAATGGTATCGGCGGTTGTGAAGCCGAGGCTTTCATACAAGGGCTTCCCTTCCCTGGTGGCGATCAGCATGATGGCAGAGTCGGACGGGACGCTTTCCATACAGGCTTTCATCAGGGAACGCCCCAGCCCCATGCCCCTGCAGGAAGAATGGACAATGACCATGCCGATGGTAGTGAGCTTGTGATCGTATGGGATGACAGCCGCGCAGGAGACGAGCCTTTCATCCGAATTCTTATGACCATAAATCGTCCCGATCGCGAGGATGGTCCGAATTTCATCTTCGTTATAATCCCAGCCAACGGTGGTGGATAAGTGAATGAGACCGGGGATGTCTTGCTCAGTCAACTCGTGCAGATTTGGGACTGTGTTTTGCAAAAGGGAAGCCTCCTTCTTAATATCTTTTATGAGAGATGGTGTCTGGTGGATCACTTGTGCTTGTCTGGTTTCATAGGGTGAAACCCGTCGTCGTAAGCTTGGAAAAGGTAGGTCGCCCCCTCTGTTTCCTATCATCGAGGGACATGATCTGTTTTTACTGTACCACAGGAAATTACTGGAGGAATGACAAAAAGCGGCGAATGCCTGATTCTCTTTGGTTGCATGGGATATCATGCGTTTGATATAATTACCGTTAGTGTATTTTTTGCGACCGCAATCCGGAACGTTTGAATGGATTCGCGTGGGAGGGAACGAACAACACATGGATCGCCGTGAAAGACAAAAAAGGATTCGAAATTTTTCCATCATCGCCCACATTGACCACGGAAAGTCTACGCTGGCTGACCGCATTTTGGAATTGACCGGTGCGCTCACAGCGCGTGAGATGGAAGCCCAGTTTCTGGATACGATGGAGCTGGAAAAAGAGCGCGGAATTACGATTAAGCTGAATGCCGTGCGTTTGAACTATAAAGCGGAAGACGGGGAGGAGTACATTCTCCACTTGATAGATACCCCCGGACACGTCGACTTTACGTATGAGGTTTCCCGCAGCTTGGCTGCTTGTGAAGGGGCCATTCTGGTCGTCGACGCAGCGCAAGGGATCGAAGCACAGACGCTGGCTAACGTCTATTTGGCATTGGATAGCAACCTGGAAATCATCCCGGTCATCAACAAGATCGATTTGCCAAGTGCTGAGCCTGAGCGCGTCAAGCAAGAAGTCGAGGATGTCATTGGTCTGGACGCCAGTGATGCCGTTCTTACTTCTGCGAAAGCGGGCATCGGGATCAAGGAAGTGCTCGAAGCCGTGGTGCAAAAAGTTCCTGCTCCTGAGGGAGATCCGGACGCACCTTTGCAAGCCCTGATTTTCGACTCCTACTTTGATGCTTACCGTGGCGTTATTGCCTCCATCCGTGTGCTCAACGGTACGCTGAGAAAAGGCATGAAAATCAAGATGATGGCAACTGGCAAGTCCTTCGAAGTAACCGAAATCGGTACGTCGACGCCACGTCAGACGCAGGTAGATGAACTGACGGTTGGGGATGTAGGCTATGTGGCTGCTTCCATTAAAACCGTGGGAGACACGCGCGTGGGGGATACCATCACGGATGCGAGCCGCCCAGCATCGGAGCCTTTGCCTGGTTACCGTAAGATCAACCCAATGGTATTCTGTGGTCTGTACCCGATTGAGACAAACGAGTACAACGACCTTCGCGAAGCACTGGAAAAATTGCAGCTGAACGATGCGTCCCTGCAGTTTGAGCCAGAGACGTCTCAAGCGCTTGGCTTTGGTTTCCGTTGCGGATTCCTCGGACTTCTGCACATGGAGATCATCCAGGAGCGCATTGAGCGCGAATTCAATATCAATCTGATCACGACCGCACCGAGCGTTATTTACCGCATTACCAAAACAAACGGTGAAGTTTTCGAGATTGACAATCCATCGAAAATGCCGGAAGCGCAAAAGATTGAGACCATCGAGGAGCCTTATGTTCTCTCCACCGTCATGGTGCCGAAAGAATATGTAGGTGACGTGATGCAGCTTTGCCAAGGCAAGCGCGGCGATTTCCTAGACATGCAGTACATGGGGGAAAATCGTGTGCAGCTCAAATACGATATGCCTTTGTCTGAGATCGTATACGACTTTTTCGATTTGCTGAAGTCGGGTACTCGCGGCTACGCTTCCTTTGACTACGAGCTGGCAGGCTACAAGCCATCCAAGCTGGTGAAAATGGATATTCTGCTCAACAGCGAAATGGTGGATGCCCTGTCGTTCATCGTGCACAAGGATACGGCGTACGCGCGCGGAAAAGTCATCTGCGAAAAGCTGAAGGAACTGATTCCTCGCCAGCAATTCGAGGTGCCGATCCAGGCGACGATTGGTCAAAAGGTAGTAGCGCGGGAAACCATCAGCGCTCTGCGCAAAAACGTACTTGCCAAGTGCTACGGCGGGGACATCTCGCGGAAACGCAAACTCCTCGAGAAGCAAAAAGAAGGAAAGAAGCGCATGAAATCTGTCGGTTCCGTCGAGGTGCCGCAAGAGGCCTTCATGGCCGTACTGCGCATGGATGATAAAAAGTAGGCCTGACCAGTGTGTCAGGTCTTTTCCATTCTATTTTCAGGATAAAGGAGGGGAAGAGACATGATGCCACAATCCGTGTACATCCACATTCCCTTTTGCACGAATAAATGCTTTTACTGCGACTTCAACTCGTTCGTCACGAACAACCCACAGCTAGTATGGGACTATCTCGAAGCGTTGAAAAAGGAGATGGAGCGCACGTTTGCGAGCCAACCGCCGGAGCGTGTGAAAACCATCTTTGTTGGCGGAGGAACTCCGACCTTTCTCGACCATGCTCAGATGCGGATGTTTTTGACGAGTGTACAAGAGCACCTGGGCAAGTACATGACACCCGACATCGAGTTTACAATGGAAGCCAATCCGGGTACTACTGATGTAGAGAAGCTTCGCATCATGAAAGAGCTCGGAGTGAACCGTCTGAGCTTTGGCGTGCAATCCTTTGATAATGCGCTCCTGAAGCGCCTGGGGCGAATCCATGACACGGAGGACGTGTACCGCAGCGTAGAGAATGCGCGCAAAGTCGGATTTGAAAACCTCACCATCGATTTGATGTTCGGCCTCCCTGATCAGACCATGGACATTTTCCGAGAGACTCTCAAAAAAGCGTTTGAACTGGGGACAACCCACTTCTCGGCATACAGCCTGAAAGTAGAAGAGAACACCCTGTTCCATACGTTGTACCAAAAAGACCAGCTGCCATTGCCATCCGAAGAAACGGAGCTTGCGATGTACATGCTCTTGATCGAGGAGATGGAGAAACACGGCTGCCATCAGTACGAAATCAGCAATTTTGCGAAAAATGGCTTTGAAAGCAAACATAATAAAACCTATTGGCTCAATGACGAATACTATGGATTGGGTGCGGGTGCCCATGGCTATGTCGGGGGAGAGCGGCATGTGAACGCGGGACCGCTTGCTGTTTATATGCAGATGAGCAAGGAGGGGCAGCCGCGAGTGGAGCAATTCCCGGTGCCGCGCGAAGATGCGATGGAGGAGCAGATGATCCTCGGGTTGCGCCTCAGGGAAGGAGTGAATATGGCTCGGTTCGCTCAGCGATTTGGGGAATCTGTTCATGAAGTGTTTGGAAGCATAATAAGAGAAGAGCTGGCCAAAGGGATGCTGGAAGAGCACGATGGGCACTTGCGTTTGACTGAAAAGGGGCTGCCCCTCGGTAACGAGGTCTTTGCCCGCTTTTTGCGCTAATCCTACGTGAACTAGCGAAATATGTGTCATTTTGCCAGCTGAGCGCAGGAACTCCGTTGACAAATCCTTCTACTATTGATACCTTAGTAAATAGAATTAGCACTCGATCGAGATGAGTGCTAACAACAGGGAGGCGAGCGACTACGATGTTATCTGACCGTCAACAATTGATCTTGAATGCGATTGTCGATAATTACATTCATTCTGCCGAACCTGTTGGCTCCCGTACGATCTCCAAACGGGATGACATCGGTTTCTCATCGGCGACGATTCGCAACGAGATGTCCGACTTGGAGGAGCTTGGGTATCTCGAACAGCCTCACACTTCGGCGGGACGCGTTCCTTCTACGAAAGGGTACCGCTTTTATGTCGACAACCTGATTCAGCCTCACCTTTTGGATGACGGTGAATTGGGTAAACTGAAACAGTTGTTTGCCGAGCGTATTCTGCACGCTGAACAGGTGGTAGAGTACACCGCCCAGATTCTCTCCCAGTTGACGAACTATACAGCAGTGGTCCTGGGGCCAGAGATTTTTGAGCATCGGTTAAAACATATACAAATCGTTCCTCTGGGTGACAAGCAGGCCGTGGCCATCGTGGTCACCCATACCGGCCGCGTGGAAAACAAGCTGATTGATTTGCCTGAGGGCATAGGTGCATCCGAGATCGAGCGTCTCGTGAACCTGCTCAACCACAAGCTTTCCGACGTGCCGCTGTGGCAGCTGCGCCAGCGCTTGTATCAAGAGATTTCGGGTGAGATGCGCCGCCATGCGGAGCAATACGAGGAAATTCTCAATCTCCTTGATCAATCCCTGGTCCAGCAAGAAGAGGATCGAGTGTACTTACGCGGTGCGACCAAGATTCTGAATCAGCCGGAATTCCGTGATGTAGACAAGGTCAAGGATATTTTGGAGCTCCTGGAGCGAAATGACCAGCTCATACATTTGTTCGGAACACCGGTGGATGGACTCACCGTGCGTATCGGTCAGGAGAACCAGCTAGACGCGATTAAGCAATGCAGTATCATAACTACCTCATACTCTCTGGGCGGCAAGCCTGTAGGGATGGTAGGGATACTTGGCCCGACCCGGATGGAATACGGCAGAGTCATTACTGTACTGAACTATTTGGCAGAAGGCTTATCGCGCATGCTGACTTCGCAGTTTGAGAAATAAATGGATGGAAGGGCTCTGAGAAGCCGCAGGAGGTATCGACGTTGAGCGAAGAAAAATTGACGCAAGACCCGACTGCTGAAGAAGAACAAACAGAAACAGCTGATCAGCAGGAATCGGCAGATGTGAACTGGGAGCAAGAGGCAGCGCATTGGAAGGCGCAGGCCGAAGAGCATCAGAACCGGATGCTTCGTACCATGGCAGACATGGAAAACCTGAGAAGACGCGTGCGCAAAGAGCAGGAAGATTTGGCCAAGTACGCTTCCCAAAAAGTCGTGGAAGAACTCTTGCCGATCCTGGACAACTTCGAGCGCGCTCTCGCGGCTGACAAGGAATCCATGACAGTGGAATCTTTGTTGACCGGAGTGGACATGGTCTATCGCCAAATGGTGCAAGTCTTTGATAAAGAAGGTTTGGTAGCCATTGCGGCAAAAGGCCAACCTTTTGATCCCCATGTACACCAAGCCGTGATGCAGACGCAAGATCCGGCATTTGAATCCGGCGTCGTAGTAGAAGAGCTGCAAAAGGGCTACATGTTCAAAGATCGCGTCGTTCGTCCGGCGATGGTCAAAGTAAACGAGTAAGATCCACATTTCTATTAAATAGACAGTGAAGCGTTAGGAGGACATATTGTATGAGTCGCGTAATTGGTATTGACCTTGGAACCACCAACTCTTGTGTGGCAGTAATGGAAGGCGGAGAGCCAGTCGTAATCGCCAACCCGGAAGGAAACCGCACCACTCCATCCGTTGTTGCATTTAAAAATGGAGAGAAAATCGTAGGGGAAGCAGCAAAACGCCAAGCGATCACGAACCCTGACAATACCGTAATTTCCATCAAGCGCCACATGGGTACTTCTCATAAAGAAACCCTCGAAGGCAATGAGTATACCCCTCAACAGATCTCTGCGATGATCCTGCAAAAGCTGAAATCCGATGCAGAAGCGTATCTGGGTGAATCTGTGACGCAGGCAGTTATTACGGTACCTGCATACTTCAACGACAGCCAACGTCAGGCAACCAAAGACGCTGGTAAAATCGCAGGTCTGGAAGTTCTGCGCATCGTCAATGAACCAACAGCGGCAGCTCTCGCATACGGCATGGAAAAGTCGGAAGATCAAACCGTTCTGGTATTCGACCTTGGCGGCGGTACGTTCGACGTGTCCATCCTGGAACTCTCCGAAGGCTTCTTTGAAGTAAAAGCGACCTCCGGTGACAACAAGCTGGGTGGGGACGACTTCGACCAAGTAGTCATGGATTACCTGGTGAGCGAGTTCAAAAAAGAACACGGCATCGACCTGTCCAAAGACCGCATGGCTCAACAACGTTTGAAAGACGCTGCGGAAAAAGCGAAAAAGGACCTGTCCGGCGTACTGACCACGACCATCTCGCTGCCTTTCATCACAGCAGATGCAACCGGTCCAAAACACTTGGAGATGAACTTGACTCGCGCGAAATTCGAAGAGCTGTCTTCCAATCTCGTAGAGCGCACCATGGGACCTACTCGTCAAGCGCTGAATGACGCAGGGCTCACTCCAAACGAAATCGATAAAGTAATCCTCGTCGGTGGTTCCACTCGAATCCCGGCTGTTCAAGAAGCGATCAAAAAATTCACTGGCAAAGAACCGCACAAAGGCGTAAACCCAGACGAAGTCGTAGCGCTTGGTGCTGCTGTGCAAGCAGGCGTACTGACTGGCGATGTGAAAGACGTCGTACTGCTCGACGTAACTCCTCTCTCTCTGGGCATCGAGACATTGGGCGGCGTATTCACCAAGCTGATCGATCGCAATACAACGATCCCAACAAGCAAATCCCAAGTGTTCTCTACTGCAGCCGACAACCAGCCAGGCGTGGAAATTCACGTGCTGCAAGGTGAGCGTCAAATGGCAGCGGACAACAAAACACTGGGTCGCTTCAATCTGAATGACATTCCGCCAGCTCCACGAGGCGTACCGCAAATCGAAGTATCCTTCGACATCGATGCGAACGGTATCGTGAACGTTCGTGCGAAAGATCTGGGTACAGGCAAAGAGCAACGCATCACCATCACAGCGAGCTCCGGACTTTCCGATGAAGAAATCGATCGCATGGTGAAAGAAGCTGAGCTGAATGCAGAAGCGGACAAACAGCGCAAAGAGCAAGTGGAAATCCGCAACGAAGCTGACCAGCTCGTGTTTACAACCGAGAAAACCTTGAAAGAGGTAGAAGGCAAAGTAGACCAGGCGGAGATCGACCGTGCGAACGCTGCGAAAGACAAAGTGAAAAAAGCGCTTGAAGGTGGCAGCATCGACGAGATCAAGTCTGCAAAAGACGAATTGTCCGAGATCGTTCAGCAAATCTCTGTGAAGCTGTATGAGCAAGCAGCCCAAGCGGCGGGGGCAGCCCAAGGTGGAGCAGAAGGCAGTGCGGAACCGAAGAAAGACAATGTGGTAGACGCAGACTATGAAGTGGTAGACGATAAAAAGTAATCACGTTGGCCCAAGAAAGTCAAAGTCACGGAATGCTGACTTTGACTTTTTTTCAAGTCTGTCACATGCTATGATAACAGTTGACTGTCATGGGAGTGATTTAGGAGATGAAACGCGACTACTATGAGGTGCTGGGGGTCGGCAAGGGCGCGGACGCTGATGAAATCAAAAAAGCGTACCGCAAGCTGGCGCGTCAGTACCATCCGGATGTAAATAAAGCCGCAGATGCGGAAGAGAAGTTCAAGGAAGTGAAGGAAGCGTACGATGTCCTGTCTGAGCCGCAAAAACGAGCTCAGTACGACCGTTTCGGACATCAGGATCCTAACCAAGGCTTTGGCGGCGGTGGTTTTGACGCCTCTGGAATGGGCGGCTTCGGCGATATTTTTGATATGTTTTTCGGCGGTGGCGGGCGACGTGCGAATCCGAACGCGCCGCGCAAAGGCTCTGACCTGCAGTTTGGTCTCAGCATTGAATTTACAGAAACAGTCTTCGGGAAAGAGACCGATGTGGAAATTCCCAAGGAAGCGGAGTGCGACACTTGCCATGGCTCCGGGGCAAAACCGGGTACGGGTGTCGAGACTTGTAAAACTTGCAGCGGCACAGGACAGCAGGAAGTGGCTGCAAACACGCCATTTGGCCGCATCGTCAACCGACGCGTTTGTACGACTTGCGAAGGAAAAGGGAAAGTCTTCAAAGAAAAATGCTCGTCCTGCCGCGGTAGCGGTCGCGTCAAAGTGCGCCGCAAGATTCATCTCAACATTCCAGCGGGAGTGGATGACGGTGCGCAGCTGCGCGTGACAGGTGAAGGGGAACCGGGTGTAAACGGCGGGCCTCCCGGCGATTTGTACGTCGTATTGCGCGTCAAAAGTCACGAGTTTTTCGAACGCGAAGGAAATGATATCTACTGTGAAGTTCCTCTCACCTATGCCCAAGCCGCGCTTGGTGACGAGATCGAAGTGCCGACAGTGGACGGTCGTGTGAAGCTGAAGATCCCATCCGGAACGCAGACTGAGACGTTCTTCAGGCTTCGGGGGAAAGGTGTCCCGCACCTGCGAGGCAATGGACGCGGCGATCAGCACGTGAAAGTGCGCGTGATTACTCCGACCAAGCTGAGCGATAAGCAAAAAGAGCTTTTGCGAGAGCTGGCCGAACTGTCGGGTGAAAAGCCGGGACAGCATGGCGGCGAAGATGAAGGCTTTTTTGAAAAAATGAAACGGGCATTCCGCGGCGAATAACTGCCGCGGCTTGTCCGCTTTTTACGAAGGTTACTTACAGCCTTGTTTACTAGGGAGCATACGTGGGGAGTGGTAGATTCATGAAATGGTCAGAAATCAGTATCCATACGACAGCGGAAGCTACGGAGGCGGTTTCCAGCATTCTGTATGAAATGGGCGCAAACGGTGTCGTCATCGAGGACCCAGAGGTGCTATATCGCGAGTGGGATACACCGTTTGGTGAGATCTACCAGCTTTCACCGGATGATTTTCCGGCCGAGGGCGTATTCGTCAAAGCATACTTGCCGGTTGACAGCAGTGAGCTGTTTGATGTGGTGGAAGAATTGAAGGAACAGCTGGCTCAGTTGACGGAGTACGGTTTGGACATTGGTAAAGCGAACATCGCCGTAAATGATGTTCATGAAGACGAATGGGCCCACGCCTGGAAAAAGTACTACAAGCCCGTACACGTGACCGATCGAATGACGATCAAGCCTGTATGGGAAGAGTACGAGCCTAGACGCGCGGATGAAATCATCATCGAGATGGACCCTGGCATGGCATTTGGCACTGGGACTCATCCGACCACCATTTTGTGCCTGCGTGCAGTGGAGAAGTACGTGGACCAAGGAGATCGTCTGTATGACGTAGGGACAGGCACTGCGATTTTGAGCATTGCGGCTGCCAAGCTGGGTGCAGAGCATGTGCTTGCCATGGATTTGGACGAGGTAGCCGTTCGTTCAGCGCAAGCCAATACAGAGCTGAATGGCGTTGACGAAAAAATCACGGTTCGCCAAAACAACCTGCTGGATGGCGTGGAAGAGCCGGTTGACGTAGTCGTCGCCAACATTTTGGCAGAGGTAATCGTGCGTTTCACGGATGATGTGTACCGTGTACTGAGGCCCGAGGGCGTATTCATCGCATCGGGTATTATCCAGGCGCGCGAGGCCGATGTGAAGAAGGCGCTGGCCGACTCTGGACTGGTCGTAGTGGAAACGATTATGATTGACGATTGGGTAGCAATTGTATCAAAAAAAAGATAGAATAGTGAGGTTGGCGAGATGCAACGATATTTTGTCGAGCCAGATCACTTTACTGACCATGAGGTAACGATTGTCGGAGACGACGTCCACCATATCGTAAACGTGATGCGGGCAAGAGAAGGCGAAGAAATCTTCGTTTCTGACGGAGCAGGCAGGTCGGCAGTGGCCAAGCTTGTCTCGCTGTCTGCAAAAGAAGTGAGAGCGAGCGTTCTGGAGCTTTTATGTGAGCAGCGGGAATTGCCGATTCGCGTAACGATCGGTCAAGGGCTCCCAAAAGGCGAGAAGATGGAGTGGATCTTGCAAAAGGGGACGGAACTCGGGGCGTACTCTTTTTTCCCGTTTTCCTCTGAACGCACCATCGTCAAGCTCGATGCCAAAAAAGAGGCGAAAAAGCTGGAGCGCTGGCGCAAGATTGTCAAGGAAGCTGCAGAGCAGTCTCATCGTGATGTGCTCCCGCAGCTGCTCGCACCCGTTTCATTCCGAGAGGCGTTGGAAGCAGGAAAGCAGTACACGCACTGTGCGATCGCCTATGAAAAAGAGGGCGGCACAACCATGCATCAGACATTGACGGAAATGAATCCGGATGATTCTCTGCTCGTTTTGATTGGACCTGAAGGGGGCTTTTCCCCGGATGAGGTCGCCCTGGCGGAGGAGAAAGGATTTTTACCCGTATCACTTGGGCCGCGTATCCTGCGTACAGAAACGGCTAGTCAATACGTGCTGGCCTGCGCTTCCTATCAGTTTGAACGGCTACGCTAAGCTTTAGAAGGAAGAAAGGAGGAATCGCAATGTCTACCGTTGCTTTTCATACATTGGGTTGTAAAGTAAACAGCTATGAAACAGAGGCGATCTGGCAGCTGTTTAAAAACGAAGGCTACGAACGCGTCGATTTTGAACAGGACGACGCCGACGTTTATGTCATTAACACATGTACCGTTACCAATACAGGTGATAAAAAGAGCCGTCAGGTGATTCGCCGGGCGATTCGCCGCAATCCCGAAGCGATTGTTGCGGTAACCGGCTGCTATGCGCAAACCTCCCCGAGTGAAATCGCCCAAATTCCTGGGGTTGACATCGTCGTAGGGACACAAGGGCGCGAAAATCTGATCGAATACGTGAACCAGATCAAGGTGGAGCGTCAACCGATCAATGCCGTAGGAAACATCATGAAAGCCCGCGAGTTTGAGGAGCTGGATGTTCCGAACTTCACCGACCGTACACGTGCATCTCTGAAAATTCAAGAGGGCTGCAACAACTTCTGTACGTTTTGCATTATTCCGTGGGCTCGCGGGCTGATGCGCTCACGCAAGCCGGAGAGCGTGGTTGAGCAGGCGAAAAAGCTCGTGGAAGCAGGCTATCTGGAGATTGTTTTGACAGGGATTCACACTGGAGGCTACGGGGAGGACCTGGAAGATTACAACCTCGCCAAGCTCTTGGTGGATCTGCACCAGGTAGAAGGTTTGAAGCGCATCCGGATCAGCTCGATCGAAGCGAGTCAGATTACGGACGAAGTGATCGAAGTCATCAACAATTCGGACCGTGTCGTTCGTCATCTGCACGTCCCTCTGCAAGCGGGCGATGATGAAGTGCTGAAACGCATGCGCCGCAAATATACAACGGCTGAATTCTACGAAAAGATGGTGAAAGTGCGCGAAGCCCTTCCAGGCGCAGCGATCACGACAGATGTCATCGTCGGCTTCCCAGGAGAAACCGAAGAGCAGTTTATGAACGGCTACGAGTTCATCAAAAAGATCGGCTTTGCTGAGCTGCATGTATTCCCATATTCCATGCGTACCGGTACACCGGCAGCTCGCATGACAGATCAGATTCCGGAAGAGGAGAAGCATGAGCGCGTCACCAAGCTGCTCGAGCTCAATCAACAGCTGACCCTCGAATACTCTTCGAAGTTCGTGGGGGACGTCCTGGAAGTCATTCCTGAGCGCCCTTACAAGGAAGCTCCTGAGAGTGGTCTTTTGATGGGTTACTCCGACAACTACCTCAACGTCGTTTTCCCAGGCGACGAGAGCATGATCGGGAAAATTTGCAAAGTTCGCTTGGACGAACCAGGCTCTGAATATTGCAAAGGGACATTTGTACGCGTGCTAGAAAACGATCAGCTCCCTCTCTTGAAGGAGCGTGCCATATGAAGGAGATATCGGCAGGAGGCGTCGTTTACCGCGAGCAAGACGGGGAATACATGCTTCTCTTGATCGAAGACCGCTATGGCAAGGTAACGCTGGCAAAAGGGAAGCAAGAAATCGGCGAGACCATTGAAGAAACAGCCCTGCGAGAAGTGCTGGAGGAAACAGGCGTCGCAGGACGCTTGGGTGGCAAGCTGGACATGATCACCTATGTTTATCACCACCCAGTGACAGGAGAAGCCGTCGACAAAGAAGTCCACTACTATCTGGTTGAGGCGTACAACACCGAGATCACGGTGCAGCTGGAAGAAATCAATGACGTTCACTGGCATCCGGCAAAGGAAGCGTGGGAGCTCCAGCAGGCTCGCGGCTATCGGAATAATGACAAGGTTTTCCTCCTGGCTTTCCAACAATTAGGGATAGAGGTGTAGTGTAACCCGTGAATATCAACAAATATATCGACCATACCTTACTGAAACCGGAAACGACAGCAGCGATGATCGACAAGCTGTGTGCAGAAGCAAAGGAGCATGATTTTGCTTCCGTTTGCGTCAATCCTTACTGGGTAAAGCGCTCTGCGTCTTTGCTGGCAGGGACGGATGTGAAAGTCTGCACCGTAATCGGCTTCCCGCTCGGAGCGAACACTCCAGAGGTAAAAGCTGCAGAAACACGCGATGCGATCGCAAACGGTGCGACTGAAGTAGATATGGTCCTGAATGTGGGAGCACTGAAATCCGGCGATCTGGAAGCAGTCAAGCAGGATGTGGCGGCAGTGAAGCAGGCAGCGGGTGATGTTCTGGTCAAGGTCATCCTGGAAACAGGCTTGTTGACTGATGAAGAGAAAGAAACAGCTTGCAAGCTCTGCGTCGAGGCAGGAGCGGACTACGTGAAAACCTCCACGGGCTTCGGACCAGGAGGAGCGACGGTTGAAGACATCGCTTTGATGCGCAAAGCGGTCGGACCTGACATCGGTGTAAAAGCCTCCGGCGGCGTTCGCGATGGTGAAGCTGCGCAAGCGATGATCGAAGCCGGCGCTACCCGTATTGGAACCAGCTCGGGCATCTCGATTGTGACAGGCGCTAAAGCGACAGGCAACGGATACTAGGAGCAAAGAAAAGCCTGGCCATGAAGAGGCCGGGCTTTTTTCACATACAGAAGATGTGCAATCCTAAAATGAAATAGACAAAGAAGAATGGGATAGTCGGGGGAGAGGGGGTAGCAGGTATGAAGATCGTCCAGGGTATTTTGATCTTGCTCGCCTTTTACGGGGTTGGAACACTGGCGAGCAAGTGGCTGCACATACCGATGCCAGGAAACTTGCTGGGCATGCTTCTGCTCACACTGTGCTTATGCATGGGCTGGATTCGCATGGACTGGGTGGAGCAGGCGAGCGCTTTTCTGATCCGTCACATGATGCTGTTTTTTGTACCCATCATTGTGGGGGTAGCCTCGTATATGAATTGGATTGCGAAAGACCCGTGGTCCATACTCGCAGCCCTGGTGGTAGGCCCGCTCGTCGTCATGCTGGTTAGCGGCCGGGTCGTCCAGTGGTATTTGAATCGCAGCAAGCAAAAGGCAGATCCTTCCGTGAGCCGGGAAGGGAGGGCGCTCGATGCTTAGTCAGCTGTTTGCGATTCTTGTGACGATTGCCGGATACAAAGGCGCAACCTCGATTAACTCCCGCTTTCCCAGGCTGCAGCCTTTGATCGTGGCCACCCTGCTCGTCTGGCTCATTTGGTGGCTCGTCAGCGGCGACTGGGATTCGTTTGCGGCTGGAGGGCAGTGGATTTCCTTCTGGCTCGGTCCTGCCACTGTCGCCCTTGCTGTCCCTTTGGCAAAGCAAATCAGAGAGTTTGCTCACATATGGAAAGGTGTCCTGCTTGGAGTGGCAGTCGGATGTGCGGTTGCGATCGTGACGGTCTACGTCATCCATTGGTGCCTGGGCACGGATGAGCTGCTGCTCAAAAGCATGCTGAGCAAATCCGTAACCACCCCCATCGCTTTGGAGCTCTCCCGCTCTGTAGGTGGCGTTCCTGCATTGACCGCGTTCTTTACGGCATTGACTGGGATGATTGGCGTCCTCATCACGCGACCCGTATTGAAATGGGGCAGAATACAGGACGATTGGGCGATCGGCATTGCGGTAGGTACCAGCGCACATGCCATCGGTACTGCCAGCTTGAATCGGATCTCACCGGTACAGACGGCGGCTTCCAGCGTGGCGATGATCGTAGCGGGAGTCATCACCTCGATCTATCTGATCCCTTTCTCATTTTAAGTACCCGATCACACGCGCTTGGACGGGTTTCGCTTGTCCGGAATCAGCCATTGAATGAAGCGTGCGATGTGACTGGTGAACGGCAGAGCGACCAGCGAGCAGACCAGATTGAAAATGGTTTGGGAATGGGCGATCTGCATCGAAGGATTCTCCGTTAAAAAAGCACTGACCAGGGCAAGCTGTGGAAGAAAAGGCAAAAAGGCGAGAGCACCGGCAACGTTAAACAACGTATGGCACCACGCGACCTGTTTGGAGGCGGTATTGGTGCCGATGCTGGCAATCACTGCGGTAAAGCAAGTGCCGATATTGGCCCCGAGAACAATGGCGAGTGCTGTCTCCATCGACAGGACGTTGTGGGCAAGAAGTCCCATGGTAATGACGGTAGTGGCGGATCCGCTGTGAATCAATCCGGTGAAAATGATCCCGGTCAGAAGTCCCACCCCGATCGAATGCCGACTTTCGAGAAAAAGGGAGCGGAATGTTTCGGATTGCTCGAGGGGAGCCGCCATCAGCTTCAAGGTGTCGATTCCGAGGAAGATGAGTCCGAAGCCTGCGACCACGAGGCCTGTGCATCGAACAGCTCGGCGCGGCATGAGCCAGAGTGCTACCCCGATGAGCAGCATGGGAATGGCGAACGATTCCAGCTTGAGTGCGATGAGCTCCGTCGTGACGGTCGTACCCAGATTGGTGCCGAGAATGATGCCGACAGTCTGCGAAAACTGGATGATGCCCGCATTGGTCAGTCCGATGGTGAGCACGGTAACGGCACTGGAGCTCTGGAGGACAAAGGTCGATAACAGTCCTATCCAAAAGCTGTGGATCGGTGTACGGGTAAACTTTCCCATCCACTGCTCCATTTTTTTGCCGGCCAAATTTTGAAAGCCGGTTCGCATGGCATACATACCGAACAGAAAAAAACTGAGCCCAAACGTGAACGGGGCGAGGATGGACACGATCACAAAGCAAAATCCTCCTTCCCTAGACATACATGCGAAATCCCTTAACACGGAAATTTCTGCAAGATACTTATACGCTATGCCTGTACCGAGACGAGCATGACAAGGAGGCCCTATAACTGTGGCGAGAGTATTATTGAATCAGCATCGAAAAAAACGGCTGGAATCCGGTCATCCGTGGATTTTTCAGTCGGAAGTACTGGAGATTCAGGGTGAAGTAGTACCCGGAGAAATCGTGGAAGTCACCAACCACAAAGGACATTTCCTCGCGAAAGGCTACATCAATCCTGCCTCTCAGATGATTGTCCGCATTTTGAGCTTCGATCCGAATGAAGCGATCGACTATGACTTTTTCCTGCGCAAAATCCGGGAGGCGGCTGAATTTCGCACCCGCTTTGTGGACAACCCGCTTGCGTGCAGGGTCGTCTACGGAGAAGCGGACTTTTTGCCTGGATTGATCGTCGACCGTTATAACGATGTGCTGGTCGTGCAGGTGCTCTCCCTTGGCATCGAGCAACGCATCGACTGGATTCGTGATGCGCTGGTGGAAGTCTTTTCGCCTGCGGGCATTTATCTGCGCAACGACGTGCCGGTGAGAAAGTTGGAAGGGCTGGAGCAAGGCCAGGGTGTGCTGTACGGAGAATGCCCGCGAGAGATCCTGATCGAAGAAAACGGTCTCAAGTACTACGTGGACATCGTCGAAGGACAAAAGACCGGGTTTTTCTACGATCAGCGTGAAAACCGCGCTTCAATCGCTCCGTTGATGAAAGGCTGGGGAGAGAAACACGGTATTTCTCTGAAACCAGTCGATGTGGATGGGGAGCAGATGGTGGTCCCGGTCGACAAGCGGGGGAAAGTCATCAAGAATCCGTTCTGGGACGGCGCCGAGGTATTGGAATGCTTTACCCATACAGGCTCGTTCACACTAAATGCTTGCAAGCATGGTGCAAAAAAGGTGACCGCCTTGGATATTTCCGAGCATGCCATTGAAACGGCAAAGCGAAACATCACCTTGAACGGGTTTTTGCACCGCGTCGATTTTGTGGTGGCCAATGCGTTTGATTACTTACGCGAAAATGTAGAAGCAGGCCGAAGCTGGGATGTCGTCATTCTCGATCCTCCCGCATTTGCGAAGTCGCGCGGAGCTGTAAAGGGTGCAATCCGCGGGTACAAGGACATCAACTTGCACGGTTTGAAGCTGGTTCGCCCGGGTGGCTTCCTGGTGACGGCCTCCTGCTCGTACCATATGTCACCGGAGCTGTTCCTCGACACGATCCAAGAGGCAGCTGTGGATGCGAAAAAGATCCTGCGCCTGATCGAATGGCGGGGAGCCGGCAAAGACCATCCGCAAATCACGGGAGCAGACGAAGCCCATTACTTGAAATTTGCCATCTTCGAAGTGCGTGACCGCAAATAACAGTATCAGATAGCCAAAAGAACAGGGAAGAACCCCCGTCACAGCATGCGGGGGTTCTTTTTCGTTGATCCGCTCAGGCGAACTGTTTGTCGCTTCTGACGCGCCGCACCAGCTCCAAAGACTGCTTGAGCCCGAGCTCCTTGCCCAGCAAGACTTGTCCTTCTGCGGGGGTAGAAGCTCGCGCCTGCGTCATCATTTCAAGCTCGTGGGAGAGCAAATGCTCGATCAAATAGAGCTGCACCTGTCCGATTTCGCGTTCGCTCTTCCTGTCACGCTCGCTGAACTTCAGTCGTGCCTGACTTTCTTCCACGTACTTGTCGATGTCGTTCTCTAAAAAGTGGGAGGCATTGCAGATGATCGTGCGGTAGTCTTCTGTCTGAGAGGGAATCGAACGAATGGTGTGACCGAGGTGGGAGAGAAGAAATCTGTTCAAAACGACATCGTTTCGGGTGTAATCGTTGTGCAAGAGGGAGTACTCCCCTAAAAACGATCCGCTGTCTTTGTCAAAGCTGTGCAGCAACGTATAAGAAGAGCAGTACGTACAATAGACGAGATAGTCTCTCATGGACACCCCTCCAAGAAAATAGCTCCATGACAGGAAGTTTATTTGCTATGATATGACGGACGATGTCCATGGGTGAATCCCTTGAAATTAGCCAATGGTTTGTGTATGCTGGGTGATGGGCTCGGCCCGGTAAAAGAGCAGATGCTGGGCTTTTGCATAGCATAGGAGAGAAAGATACTGGGTAGGCTCTCTGCAGCAGCAGAGGGGAAAGGAGTAAGGAAGATGGGAAACGAGAAGATTCGTCTGGGTATTATTTACGGTGGGAAATCCTCGGAGCATGAGGTTTCTTTGCGCACGGCCTTGTCCATTCTGAAGGCGGTGGACGCAAATAGATACGAAGTGACCCCGATCTACGTACAGCTCGACGGCTCTTGGGTGAAAGGGGACGCGATCGCTGGACAATTGCCGGAACGAATCGACGCCTTACGCCTGACAGCAGGGCATCCGGACGAAAGCAGCAACGAAGTGGCAGGACAGCAACTGGTTCCTACCTCCAAGCCAGCTTCCCTATTTTCTATCGGTCAGCAAGTGGATGTGATCTTTCCGGTCGTTCACGGACCGAACGGAGAAGACGGTACCATCCAAGGCATGCTGGAATTGGCGAATTTGCCGTATGTCGGAGCAGGTGTCATGGCTTCCGCTGTCGGTATGGACAAATGGATGATGAAAACAGTTTTTGCCCAAACAGGATTGCCACAAGTAAAATACGTGGGTCTGCTGCGCTCCCAATGGGAAAGCAATCGGGAAGCCAGCATGGATAGAATCGAGGAAGAGCTCGGTTACCCTTGCTTTGTGAAGCCTGCCAATATGGGTTCCAGCGTAGGGGTAAATAAAGCGAAAAACCGAGAAGAATTGGCGTCGGCACTGGATGTTGCCGCAAAATTTGACCGTCGACTCATCGTCGAAGAATTTGTGAGTGCGCGCGAGTTGGAAATCGGTGTGCTTGGAAATGAAGAGCTGATCACGTCGGTGGTCGGGGAAATCATTGCCGCCAAAGAGTTCTACGATTACGAAGCCAAGTACAAAGGAGCGGGCACGGAGCTGGCGATTCCTGCCATGGTGCCTGACCATGTCTCCCAGCAGATTGCCGATATCGCTAAGAAGGCTTTTCAGGCGCTGGACGGTTCTGGTCTGTCCCGCGTCGATTTCTTCTGGGATGAAGAGAACGACAAGCTGTACATCAACGAAGTCAATACGATGCCGGGCTTTACTCCGTTCAGCATGTATCCCATGCTGTTTCAGGCGGCTGGGATCAGCTACAGTGAGCTCATCGACAGACTCGTACAATTGGGCATCGAGCGGCATGCCGACAAACAGCGCAATATTGTGGATGCCGAAGAGCTGGAATAAAGCTCATCGCTCAGTGAAACCAAATGACAATGGACCAAAGGATGCCGAAGACTGGCATCCTTTTTTTCTTATCAAAATGACTGGAACGGGCCACGACCGAGATTTTCTTCTTGTTTGGACACCGAGCCTGTAACAAGACCGTTCTCTTTTCCGTCTTACATAAGATCCATTTTTTACAAACAGGAGCGTGCCTACATGAAACGATTGCTGCTATCTTCCATCCTTGCGTTCGTCTTTCTCGGGATAGCTGACTCCTCGGCCGCGCAGTCCGGGCAGGTATCTGAGCAGCCCTCTGTCATCTATCAGATTTCGGCGGATGGAACAGCCAAGAAAGCTGTGGCGCAAATGCCGTACATGCACAGAGGCGCCATCTCACCTTCGGGGCGTTATGTGTATACGGAACGCATCGGTTATGGAAAGAATGACCCCACCGTGCCGTATGTGTACAATCTGCAGACCAAGAAGCTCACGCAGCTGAGCGGGTTTGCCAAATGGTCTTCCAGCCAAGACATTCTTTACGTTCTGGAAAAAGGGGGAGTCGTCCGTATCAATCCCGCAGATGGAAAGAAGACGGTGCTGGTAGAGGCAGTCCCGCAGTATCCTGTACTTGAATTCGCCGTTTCCCCCGACGAGCAGTACATGGCGTTTTTCCGCAGGGATGAAAAAAGCGCGGACAAAAGCCAGGCGACCCATCTGTACCTGCAGCACTTGCCCTCGGGCAAGATGAAGATCAACGACCGCATTGCATGGGAGAAGCCCGCCTATAGAGGACCCGATGCATTTTACTGGCTCCCTACCTCGAAAAAGGTCTTTTATCGGACCCAGGATGCGTACAAGGAGCTGGATCTTCCGACTGGTTTGAAGTACACGCACAAGCTGAATGCCTTTCCTTCGTATTCCACGGATATGAAATACAAATATGTCCGAGCGGGAAACGAGGAGTATCTGCTGGATTTGCAGACGGGGAAAAAGGTGACGCTGCAAAAACAGGCGCAGGTGATCATGGAGAACTATCTGGATAGGATCGTATGGTCACCGACAGGACACCAGTTTGTTTCAGAGCAAGTGTTAGCCGCATCAGGCAATGCGCACGACGTATACATGATGATCCGACTTAACAAAGATGAAAGGCGCCATATTTTCCCATTCGGTGATGTTGGGGAAAGCAAGTATAGTCCCTACATGAGCTTCCGAGAGAATCTCCGCCTCATCGGCTGGTCAAAAGACGGAAAATCGTTTTATGCAGCTGATTGGTCCTCCATCCACTACTCGGTTTTTTCTCCAGAAAAGCTAGACGAGTATCTGAGAGTTATGGAAAAATAAGGACAATCTGATTCAGGGAGGGAAACGCATGAAAACCCACATCTACATGGTACGCCACGCGGAATCTCCATTCACCTTGAACGAAGAAGAGACGAGGGAGCTTTCGGAAAAAGGATGGAGGGACGCGAAACGGATCGCAACCCTGTTAGAGGCTGAGCAGATAGATGTCTTTGTATCCAGCTCTTACAGGAGGGCGATTCAGACCGTTGAAATAGCCGCTCGGAAGCTGGAGAAGGACATTGCCATTGAACCGCGTTTTCGAGAGCGCGATCTCGCTTCGCATGACCACCCCTTCGAAAATTTTGAACAGGCGGTTGAGAAGGCCTTTGCCGACCCGGCCTATTCCTATCCCGGTGGCGAGTCCAATCGGGATGCTTGCATCCGGGGAGTTGCCGCGGTAAAGGACGTTTTGGCTGCCTACCCCGGGAAGAAGGTAGCGATCGGGACCCATGGAAATATCTTGACCATCATCATGAATCATTTCGATGACCGCTATGATTTTGAATTCTGGAAAAAAACGACCAAGCCTGACCTCTACAAGCTTACTTTCGAAGGAGATTCGCTCATGGAAGTGAACCGCCTATGGGAGGAATAAAAAGACGCCACTTCCCCGCATGATCGCAGGAGTGGCGTCTTCTTTTCGACTTGATGGGAGATTCGTTACGGCTGTCGCTCCAAATCCGTGATCACGGTCCAAAGCTCCATGCCTCGCGATGCTTTGAACAAAAAGGCGTGATTCGCGTCGCGCAGGGGCAGGAGTGCGGCAACCGCCTCTTCCTTGGTGGCAACGTGCAGCTTGTTGCCCGTGTATGCGTCGCTGATATGACGGGAGCTCTCACCGACTGTCACGAGCATGGAAAAACGGTCGCGCAGGGCATCGGCGTATGCCCCTACCTGAGCGTGCATCTGGTCGCTGTCTGGTCCCAGTTCAAACATATCAGCTAGCACCAGCACCTTTTGACGCGCAGGGAACAGGTCCGCAAATGTGCCGATCGCGGCTTCCATGGAAGTCGGGCTCGCGTTATAAGCATCACTGATGTAAAGAGCGCCGTGAGTGGAGTTCACCTGTTCAAAGCGCATCGCTGAGAGCTTGACGGTCGCGAGCGCATCTGCGATCTGAGTATCAGACATGCCGTGCCGCTTTGCGATGGCTATCGCCGGCAGGGCATTGAGGACGCTGTGCACTCCGTACAATGGCAGGAAAGCGGCAAAGCGTTCCCCGGTAGCAAAGCATACGGTAAAATGCATGCCGTCTTCATCCGAGCGGATTTCCTCTGCCCAAATATCAGCAGGACCCTCCACCGAATAATAGGCTACCTTGCCCGGATAGAGATGGGCGATCATGCGCAAGTACTCTGAGTCTCCGTTCAAGAGCACGAGTCCATCGGGGGAGGTATGCGGAAGCAGCTCCGCTTTTGCGAGTGCAATTTTTTCCCTGGAACCGAAGTACTCCATGTGAGAATCCCCTATGTAGGTGATGACGCTGATCTCGGGCTTCGCGAGGGAAGCGATCAAATCAATTTCCCCGGCGTGGTTCATTCCCAGCTCCAGTACGGCAGCTTTGTGCTGCTCCTCGATTTGCAGGAGAGAATAGGGCACACCCAAGTGATTATTCAAGTTTTTGTACGTTTTATATACGGGAAAATGGCTCTCCAGTACGTGTGCAATGATATCCTTTACGGTCGTTTTGCCGATGCTTCCTGTGACAGCGATGTGCGGAATGGATTGCTCCCTCCGATAGCCGGCGGCCAGCTTTTGAAAGGCCCGTACGGTGTCATTGACCAGAATCAGCCCGAATCCTTGTGGCAAGCCCTGCGGAACTTTATGTTCATCTGAAATAACCGCTGCAACGGCGCCTTGCTCTGCCGCTTGGAGGAGAAAATCATGGCCGTCCCGGGCTACGCCGGTCAATGCGATAAACAGCGATCCTTCTGCCAACTGGCGAGTGTCGAAGTGAACGGCTGTAATCTGCAATCCGGGATCCCCTGCGCGCATCAGCCCTTCCGCTTTTATGGCCGCATGTTCCAATGCGATTGGTTTCATGTCCACGAGCTCCTTTGTATTGAAATGAGTCCAAACCTCGAAGTCATGCTATCACGCGCACCATGCCGCCGCAAGGGTAAATTGCTGCCCGTAGAGATTGCTTTTCGTTTGGACTCTCCGCTATCATGGTACTATCTTCTCATACATAATAAGCTAGTTGACTATCACT
This sequence comes from Brevibacillus choshinensis, assembly GCF_016811915.1. Classification (NCBI taxonomy): domain Bacteria; kingdom Bacillati; phylum Bacillota; class Bacilli; order Caryophanales; family Paenibacillaceae; genus Brevibacillus; species Brevibacillus choshinensis. The sequence continues at coordinate 2,113,175 of NZ_CP069127.1, forward strand.
TCTATGAACGGAAAGGTGATTTGGGATGGAAAAAAGCATTTTTACGAGAATCATGGACGGGGAGATCCCTGCGCGTGTAGAATACGAAGACGAACAGGTCATCGTGATTCACGACATCGCTCCGAAAGCACCCGTACACCTGTTGATTATTCCTCGCAAGCCGATCGCTACGCTGATGGATGTGCAGGCCGAGGACCTGCCTCTGATCGGCCATATACACGTGGTTGCTCAAAAGCTAGCGAATCAGCTGGGAGTGAAAGGCTTTCGCCTGATCAACAACTGCGGAAAGGAAGGCGGACAAGAGGTCTTCCACATTCATTATCATTTCCTCGCAGGCTTTCAGGAAGAAAAATGAACTAAAGGTTGACCTTCAATAGTCAACTATCCTATAATGAAGTGTGACAGTCTGTTCGTACGTTCGATTCAGGCGTCCCACGGTTTTAGCGGAGGGAGGGAAGACAAATGGCAGAAATTCGAGTCAAGAAAAACGAGTCTTTGGATAGCGCACTTCGCCGCTTCAAGCGTGAGAGCGCAAAATCCGGGGTGATGGCGGAACTGCGTAAACGTCGCCACTTTGAGAAGCCAAGCATTAAGCGCAAGAAGAAATCCGAAGCAGCACGCAAACGTAAGTTTTAATTGACGGAGGGCCCATCATGAGTGTAATGGAGCGACTCGATCAAGATATGAAGCAAGCAATGAAGGACAGAGCTGCTCTGAAACTCTCTGTTATTCGCATGGTGAAAGCCGCGTTAAAGAACGAAGAGATTAACAAAGGCAGGCCTTTGTCTGACGACGAAGTGCTGACCATCTTGACTCGTGAGTTAAAACAACGCCGTGAATCCCTCCACGAATTTGAAAAGGCAGGCCGCGTGGACCTTGCCTCGAAAGCGCGCGAAGAGATTGACGTGCTCGCCGCTTACTTACCCGCTCAGCTAAGCGAACAAGAAGTTCGTGATATCGTTCGGGAAGCGATAGCAGCCACAAATGCCTCCTCGAAAAAAGAGATGGGCAAAGTAATGGGTGCAATCATGCCGAAAGTGAAAGGCAGAGCAGACGGAAACCTCGTGCAGAAGATTGTATCTGAGGAACTACCAACGTAGACGAGTAACACCTCATATAGATACGAACAGAAAAACCCAGCCGATTCGTTGGCTGGGTTTTTTCTTGTTTTCGAAAAAAATTGAAACGATTCCCAATGTGCTTCGTATACCATACTAGCCATTCGTGGAAGCTGTTAGGTAGAGAGGGGGGATAGGCGATGAATACAGCACGGCCATCGATACGGCGCTTTCGGATCATGCTCTATTTTTTCAGTTTGCTTGCAGGGCTTGCGATGTTCGTTTCAGGACAGCTGGCATCCGCAGCAACCTACCAAAAAGCATTCTGGATCCCGGTTGACAATACGATCGAGCGAGGACTGGAGAGCTTTTTGAAACGGGCTTTTGAGGAAGCAGAGCAGCAGCAGGCTGACCTTGTCATTCTGGATATCGACACTCCAGGGGGAGAAGTGAATGCCGCTGGAGAGATTGGACAGCTCATCCGTCAAGCTCCGATGCATGTCGTCGCTTATATAGACAATCAGGCGTTTTCGGCAGGGACTTACATCGCGCTGAACGCGAATGAAATCGTGATGACTCCGGGCAGCAGCATGGGTGCAGCGACACCCATCGATATGGCAGGCAACGCCGCTGACGTAAAAATCATCTCTGCGTGGTCAAAGCAGATGCAGAGCGCGGCAAAGCTGAATCATCGCAACGAGGACGTAGCGAGGGCTATGGTGGAGATCGATACCGAGTTTCCCGGGCTGAAGCCAAAGGGTACGGTGCTTTCTCTGGATGCCCAGACTGCAAAAAACGTCGGCTATGCGGATCGAGTGGTTGCGAATAAGCAGGAACTGCTCAGTCAGTTGGGTGTAGGAGCAGATGCGATTCAGAGCATCGACCCGACAGCGGGAGAGAGGGTGGCAAGATGGGTGACCAGCCCTGTCGTGATGAGCGTCTTGCTCGTGATCGGCTTGGTTGGAATCGTCGTCGAGCTGTTCGCACCTGGTTTTGGCGTCGCGGGTACGATTTCATTGGTATCTTTTGGACTGTACTTCTTCGGGCACTTTGTCGCCGGATTTGCCAACTGGTTGCATATCGCTCTGTTTGTCATTGGGATTTTCTTGATGATCATGGAGATATTTCTACCGGGCGGGATTGTCGGGGCACTCGGGTTCATCAGCATCGTCACTGGACTGGTCATGGCTGCTTACGATACGCAGCAAGGGCTTGCTTCTCTGGGGATTGCCGTACTGATTACGGTGATCGTCACGGTTCTACTAGTGAAACGATTTGGGGTGAAAGGGTTGTTTAACAAGTTTATTTTAGGAGACACCCAACGAAACGAAGAAGGCTATGTCGCTCCGAGGGACCAGCGCGAACTTTTGCAAAAAGAAGGAATCGCCCTCACACCGCTGCGCCCATCTGGTATGGTAAAGGTAGATGGAAAGCGTGTGGACGCCGTCAGCATAGGTGGCTTCATTTCAGCGGGGACGCCTGTTGTGGTGATCCAAGTGGAAGGCACGCGCGTCGTCGTACAGGAACAAGAATAAAAGGAGTGATCGTTACATGTTAGAAGGCGGATTGATACCTCTCATTTTCATGGTGGCAGTAGCCATCGTTGTCCTTTCGATTTTCTTCTCGTTTGTACCCGTCATGCTGTGGATTTCCGCACTCGCGTCGGGTGTGCATATCGGGATCATCACCTTGGTGGCCATGAGACTGCGCCGCGTCATTCCTTCCCGCATCGTGAATCCGTTGATCAAGGCGCGTAAAGCGGGTCTGGAACTGGATACGAATCAGCTGGAGAGCCATTACCTGGCAGGCGGTAACGTAGACCGGGTGGTAGATGCTCTGGTAGCTGCCCAGCGTGCCGATATTCCACTCGGATTTGAGCGTGCGGCTGCCATCGACTTGGCAGGCCGCGATGTGCTGGAAGCGGTGCAAATGAGTGTAAATCCAAAAGTAATTGAAACGCCAATCGTTGCGGCGATGGCCAAAGACGGGATTGAATTGCGTACCAAGGCAAAAGTCACCGTACGTGCCAACATTGACCGTTTGGTCGGGGGTGCGGGCGAAGAAACCGTCATCGCGCGTGTCGGCGAAGGGATCGTCTCTACAATCGGTTCATCCAACAGCCACAAAGACGTGCTCGAGAACCCGGATCTGATTTCCAAAACCGTTTTGAATAAAGGGCTGGATGCCGGTACAGCCTTTGAAATCCTGTCGATTGACATCGCGGATGTCGATGTCGGCAAAAACATCGGTGCACAGCTGCAGACTGACCAGGCGGAAGCGGACAAACGGATTGCCCAAGCAAAAGCGGAAGAACGCCGTGCGATGGCCGTCGCTCAAGAGCAAGAGATGAAAGCCCGCGTACAAGAGATGAAAGCCAAAGTCGTGGAAGCGGAAGCTCAAGTACCGCTTGCACTCGCAGAAGCATTGACCAGCGGCAAAATGGGCGTGATGGACTACTACAACATGCAAAACATTGCGGCTGACACCCAGATGCGTCAATCCTTCGGAAATCCGGGCGACAAGAATAAGAACACGCCGCCAAGCGGACAGGAATAAGGGCGATTGCCATGGATGATCTCCTTGATCTTTTCTTTGACCTCTTGGGCTGGGTATTTCCGCTGCTGGCCAAATTCTGGTTTCTCATCCTGGCGTTCATCGGGTACAAGTTTTTTGGAAAAGGCGGCAGGAAGATGGCGCAAGGCAAGCCGCGCCGTATGTTGACGCCCGTGGAAAGCGGGGGCTTTCCGCGCCAGACTCCGCAAGAAGAGCGCAAGGTGGTACGTGCCTCTTCCAAATACGAGCCGGTTGAATCCGAGTCGATGGAGGGTGTGGGCGTTGAGCAGGAATGGGCATTTGAAGAGCCTGATCATCGCTCCATCCCAGTCAGGGAACAAAAGCCAACACTGACTCCGGTTCCAGAGCGAGCCGAAGCGCCTGTACCTGACCTCGATCCGCGTGAAGGGATGAAGTGGGCCATTATCTTCGGGGAACCGCGTGCCAAGGTCCCGCATGGCTCCCCTGCAGCAAGAAGAAATGCATAACACAAGGCGAGACAGGTGCTCCTCCTAGGGGGCCCTGTCTTTTTTCAGATCCAAGCAATTTGAGCTTGTCGAAATTACGCGAACATCTTGTCTTGTGTCCATTCTCGCGGTTGACTATTCTGATTGTATAGAAATTTCTTCCAATCGTTGGATAAGGGGTAGTGGACAAGCAAATGAATCAACAAGCGTATGAAAAAATGGGAAGTTTCCGTCAAAAAGTCATTCGGCTTGTTTACGTGGAGAAGAAATCGATCTACGAAACGGCCATCGCATGCGGATGCTCTGCAGAAAAAGTGAAGCGTGTCATGAAAAAGTGGAAAGCACTGTCACGCCACGAAGTCGTAACCCTACCTCCTACAGAAGAATAGTAGCCGACAAGGCCTTTGCCCACCTTCCAATGTGAAGCGGCAGGGGCTTTTTTCTTTTCATGAATGCCTGTTGCGTCCACCGCATACGCATAGGTAAGAACGGTTTTGCACGGCCATTAGACCCATAAATTGGCTCACTAGTGGAAGCATATTCTGCGCAGTAGCGCTAGTACGAAGGGGGGCTAATCCATGAAGCGTTGGAGCCGCCGTCTGCGCCAATTGGCGGGAGGGGTTTTGGAGCTGCCGCAAGATGTCGTCCTGGAAGTCCCGCGCATTACGATGATCGGCCATTTGCAAATGTACATAGAAAATCACCGCGGAGTTCTGCATTTCAGTGAAAAAGAGCTCCGTTTGCTGTTGACGAATGGACAGATGATCGTATCCGGCGAGCAGCTTGTCATCCGAGCGATCTTGCCAGAGGAGGTTTTGCTGGAAGGCAGAATCGGCGGCGTGAAATTTCTGGAAACCGGGCCGCAGAGCTCGTAATAGGATGGAGGGCGGGAAGACACATGCGAAACGGACTGAAAGAGTGGGTTGACGGACATGTCACCATCACCGTGCGGGGGAAGCGGTTCGAGCGCTTTTTGAATATGGCCATTCGGGATGGCATCCGAATCTGGAACATTCGCCGCGTAGGAGAAGAGTTGACCCGTTGCGATATTTTGATTCGCGATTATTTTCGCTTGCGCCCGTTGCTTCGGGAGACAGGCTGTCGCAGCCATGTGGAGGGCCGGGGAGGATTGCCTTTTTGGCTCATTCGGTTACGGAGGCGAGCAGGCCTTGTGATTGGAGCTTCTCTTTTTTTTCTCGGATTGTACATGCTGTCGTCCTTTGTATGGACTGTTGAGGTGAGCGGCACCAGGCACATGGATCCGCAAAAGGTCATGAAAGCGGCTGAGCAGATTGGGATTAAAGAAGGGGTATGGAAGGTCAAACTAAAAGAGCCACTGGCCCTGCAAAAAGAGCTGATGAGCCTGTTGCCAGAGGCGACATGGGTCGGGGTGGATATACAGGGAACGAAAGTGAAATTACAGGTCGTGGAGAAAGACGCTCCGGTAAAGCCTCTTCCTACGAGTCCGCGGCATTTGGTAGCCAAGAAGCGGGCCGTGATTTCCAAGGTGCTGCCCCAGGTCGGTAAGAGTCAGGTAACTGTGAATCAGATGGTTGAAAAAGGTCAGGTTCTGATCTCAGGCATTATCGGAAACGAGACGCGGCAGCAGGCTGTTTCAGCGCGTGGTACCGTGCGTGGCGAGGTTTGGTACGTAACCGAGACATCCCTCCCGCTCAATCAGACCTTGTATCGCTTGACAGGGGAAATTCAGGATCAGCAGTACTTGCTGGTCGGTCCTTATGCCGTCCAGGTATGGCCGCTGAACAAGCTTGCATTTGCCCATTCGGAAAACACCGAGTCACGCTTTTTGCCTTCGTACGCTGGGTATACCTCGCCGATCGGCTGGAAGACCGTTCACACCAAAGAAACGGAGCCTGTAACGCACCAAATGAGTGTGGAGGAGGCTACTGAAATCGCCAAGCGTTTTGCCAGAGAGGATATTCTTCGCAAAGCAGGGAAAGATGCGGAGATAAAGGATGAAAAAGTTTTGCACGTATCAACAGAGAATGGTAAAGTTTACTTGAGCATTCATTTTTCCGTCATTGAAGACATTGCAGTTGAACAGCCGATCGTGGGAGTGCCACAGCCACCGGCTGAGACTGGCAAGCCATGACGGTTTGCTGATTACCGTTGCAAGGAGATGGAAGCCTGTTGCACCTACACGATGAGGTAAGAATCCCATTTGCAGACGCATCTGAGGCCTTGCTGTTGTTCGGACCACACGACGCGTACTTAACATTGATCGAAGAAAAAAGCTCTGCCAAAATCATGACGCGAGAAGGAGAGCTCGTGATTAGCGGCGATCAGTCAGAAGTGGATAAGCTTGCTGAGCTGATCGGCATTTTGCTGCAACTGATCCGCAGAGGGATTACGCTGTCAGAGCGTGACATCTCGTATGCGATGATGCTCAGCAATCAGGGAGAAGCAGCCCAGCTGCTGGATGTGTACGACGAGGAAGTGGCCCGCACCCAACGCGGGAAACCCATTCGCGCCAAGACACTCGGGCAGCGCCACTATTTATCAGCGATCAAAAAGAAAGACATCGTATTTGGAATCGGACCGGCTGGAACAGGGAAGACATATCTGGCTGTTGTCACAGCGGTGAATGCGTTGAAAAACGGTCGTGTAAAGCGCATCGTCCTGACCAGACCAGCTGTAGAAGCAGGAGAAAGTCTCGGATTTTTGCCTGGGGATTTGCAGGAGAAGGTCGACCCGTACTTGCGCCCTCTCTACGATGCCCTGTATGACATGCTGGGCAACGAACAGGTGGCCAAAATGATGGAGCGTGGACTGATCGAGGTAGCTCCGCTAGCCTATATGCGCGGACGTACATTAGAGGACTCGTTTGTCATTTTGGATGAAGCACAAAACACCACTCCCGAGCAAATGAAAATGTTTTTGACTCGTCTCGGCTTTGGCTCGAAAATGGTAATTACCGGAGACGTTACTCAAGTGGATTTGCCAAAAGGGAAGAAATCGGGTTTGCGGGAAGCGGAGCGTATCCTGAACCCTATTTCAGATGTGACCTTTATCCACTTCCAAGAAGGAGACGTCGTCCGTCACAGCCTGGTGCAAAAGATCATCCAGGCGTACGCCAAAGAGGAAGCCCTGCACGAATACCGATAAATCGTCTTGACTAAAGGAGATCACCATTTGTGTTGTCTGTAGAAATTCTTCATGAAGATATGGAACCGATCAGCGAGCATCTGCAAGACCTGATTACGCGCTGCCTCGAAGCTGCAGCAGTGCGGGAAGAGGTGGATGGGGAAGTCGTGGTAACGATTGTCAGCAATGAACGGATCCACGAGCTGAACCGTGATTACCGGGACGTAGATCGTCCGACCGATGTACTGTCCTTCGCCATGAACGAGCCGGGTGAAGGCGAAATGGAAATCTTCCTCGATGAAGATGACCTGGAGGAATTCCCGAATATGCTGGGTGACATCATCATCTCCCTCCCCAAAGCGAAGGAGCAGGCGGAAGACTATGGGCATTCGCTGGATCGCGAGCTTGGTTTTCTCGCCGTGCATGGCTTCCTGCATTTGCTGGGCTATGACCATGGCACGGAGGAAGAGGAAAAGGAAATGTTTTCCCGTCAAGAAGCAGTCCTGGAGCAAATCGGCTTGACGAGGTAGGAGATGGCATTGAAAGAGTGGGACCGCTTTGTTCGCAGCTTATCCTACGCGATTCAAGGAATTGTCTATACGGTGAAGACACAGCGAAACATGCAAATCCACGTCGCCGCTGCTTTGATCGTACTGGCGGCGGCTTGGTGGCTGCAGATTCCACGCAGCGATGTTTTGCTGGTCTTTTTTTCTATTGCGCTGGTAATTGCCTTGGAGCTGGTAAACACGGCGGTAGAAGCGGCGGTTGACCTCGCTTCGCCGGATTGGCACAGCAAAGCCAAAATAGCCAAGGATGCCAGCGCAGGGGCTGTTCTGATAGCGGCTCTCGTGTCTGTGGTGATCGGAGTCATGATTTTCGGTCCACCGCTGTATCAAAAAATGTCAGAGTGGTTTCTTTCTTGAAAATATGGCATGATCTATCTACTAGGACCAGATGCTTTCTTTTGGAAGAGAAAGAAGTCTGGTCTCTTGGTGTCTCTGCCTTTGGGATCACGTTGGGCAGCACTTTTAGAGAATACCGATATGAGGAATGATGAGAATGGATAAACAAGCTTTGATGCAGCAAGCGATAGAAGCACGGAAGCGGGCGTATGTGCCGTATTCGAAATTTCAAGTCGGAGCAGCCCTACTGACAGAAGATGGCAAGGTCTACCTCGGGGGAAATATCGAGAATGCCGCCTACTCGCTGTGCAACTGTGCAGAGCGCACGGCATTGTTCAAAGCGTATTCCGAAGGGGATAAGAACTACAAGGCGCTGGCCGTAGCTGCGGATACACCCAAGGCCGTATCGCCATGCGGAGCTTGCCGACAAGTCATGGCCGAGCTTTGCCCGCCTGACATGCCAGTATATTTGACCAACCTGAACGGCGATGTTTGGGAAACGACAGTCTCTGACCTGATTCCAGGGGCATTTAACAAGGAGGATTTACGTGGATAACCGCAAGACCAAAAAAGCTTTCAAGTCCGGATTCGTCTCGATTGTCGGACGGCCGAACGTAGGAAAATCAACCCTGCTCAACCATGTCGTCGGACACAAGATTGCCATCATGTCCAACAAGCCGCAAACGACCCGCAACAAAATTACGGCGGTTCATACGACGGAGGAAGGACAAATCATCTTCATCGACACTCCGGGGATTCATAAACCGCAATCGAAATTGGGCAACTTCATGGTGACCGTTGCGGAAAATACATTGAACGAGGTGGATCTCGTCCTGTTCGTCGTGGATGCGACAGAAAAGCGGGGAGCAGGCGACGAATACATCATCGAGCGGCTGAAGCAAGTGAAGACGCCGGTCTTCCTCGTCATCAACAAGATTGACAAAGTACACCCGGAGGCACTGCTGCCGATCATCGACGATTATCGCAAATTGTACGATTTCAAGCAGATCGTCCCGATTTCTGCGCTCGAAGGCAATAACACCAGCGCCTTGACTCAGGCGATCTTCAACGAGATGGAAGAAGGGCCGATGTTCTACCCGGCTGATCAGGTGACGGACCATCCGGAGCGTTTTGTCGCCGCTGAACTGATCCGGGAAAAGGTGCTGCATTTGACGAGGGAAGAGGTGCCGCACTCCATCGCAGTCGTGATCGAGGAAATGAAGCGCGGTGAAAACGGCAAGACCTTGTACATCTACGCGGCTATTTATGTGGAACGGGACTCGCAGCGGGGGATCTTGATCGGGGAAAAAGGCCAAATGCTCAAGGAAATCGGCCGCCGCGCCCGTAAAGATATCGAGCGTCTGATGGGGGATCAAGTCTTTTTGGAGCTGTGGATCAAAGTCAAAAAAGATTGGCGCAACCAGGAGCGGATGCTGCGCAACTTTGGATTCTACAACGAAGAGTAGGACGAGCTTTATACGTGTTAATTTTTCCAAGGGATAGAAAAACGGGCAAAGGTGATTCTAAGAAGGAAGTGGATAGACCCGATGTAGGAAAGGATGATGCTCCATGCTTCGTGACTTTTCTTGGAGAGTTTTCGCTTCAACCGGTGACATCCATGCTTACCTTCTCTACCGGGATCACCATCAAACGGATGGTGCGAACGAAGAGGCTTCCTTTGATCTTGCCCAGGAAGAGTTGGGTGACTCGCAGGCATGCTTGTAAAGTGGGAAGGAATTGTCATCCGCAGCGTGGACTATGGTGAGTCCAGCAAGGTGGTGACATTGTTTACCCGGGAGAACGGTAAATTGGGCTTGATGGCGCGTGGGGCCAAAAAGACCAAGAGCCGACTGGCGGCCGTCTCCCAGTTGTTTTCACATGGGTACTATTTATGCAAAGCAGGACCCGGTACCGGTATGCCTGATCTTTCCCAAGGAGATATCATGGAATCGTTCCGGGATTTGCGGCAAAGCCTCCAAGCGACGGCTTATGCCGCGTACATAGCGGAGCTGTTGGATCGATTGACTCATGAGCGAGAGCCCAATCCGTATCTGTTTCAATTGCTGCTCCATACGTTTCGGCATTTGGACGAAGGACGCGATGCGGAGATTCTTTGCCGTATCTTTGAGACCAAGATGCTGATCGTGGCAGGGATCTCGCCCCAATTATCCGCGTGCGCAAACTGTGGTGCAGAGAGGGAGCCTTATGCGATCAGCGTATCGCAAGGCGGACTCTTGTGCCCTGTTTGTCTGCCCGCAGACCCTTTTGCGATTGCGGTGACTCCCTCGACCTGGAAGCTGCTGCGGCTTTTCCAGGTATTTGATTTGGAGCGTCTGGGGGAGATCGAAGTGAAGCAAGCGACGCGCAGTCAGTTGAAGCACGTGCTGCGCAGCTTCATGGATGAGCATCTCGATCTTCGGCTGAAAAGTCGAGCGTTTCTGGAACAAATGGAGCGCATGGAAAGAATGTCACAGCCGGACAGTGAGTAATTGACATCCGTTTTTGTTTTCGTTATGATAAGAACCAAACTTGATACCGTATGTTGCCATGAAGGAAAAGAGTAGTCGGCCGCTGGCTGTCATAGCGAATCGGGGAGAGTGAGAGCCCGGTCACCAAGCTGATGAAGGGCGTTCTGGAGCAATGAATAATCCAAGGTGGGCGAAGCTTTTTTTCGCCAAGTAGGGTGGAACCGCGAGAATCCTCTCGTCCCTACACTGTCGTATGCAGACAGTGTAGGCGGCGGGAGGTTTTATTTTTTTTAGGAGGAAACGAGCATGAAAATGACTTTTCAAGACATCATTTTGACGCTGCAAAACTTTTGGGCGAAACAAAATTGCCTGATTGTCCAGCCGTATGACGTGGAAAAAGGGGCTGGGACACTCAACCCGATGACCTTCCTTCGCTCCATTGGCCCTGAACCGTGGAACGTCGCTTACGTAGAGCCTTCCCGTCGACCTGCTGACGGACGTTACGGTGAAAACCCAAACCGTCTCTACCAGCACCACCAATTCCAGGTGATCATGAAGCCGTCGCCAGACAATATCCAGGAGCTGTATCTGGAGAGCTTGCGCCAGCTGGGAATCGAGCCGCTGGAGCACGACATTCGCTTTGTGGAAGACAACTGGGAGCATCCAGGACTTGGTGCATGGGGACTCGGCTGGGAAGTATGGCTGGACGGAATGGAGATTACCCAGTTCACGTACTTCCAGCAGGTGGGCGGCCTCGAATGCAAGCCTGTTGCGGTGGAATTGACCTACGGACTGGAGCGCCTCGCTTCCTACATTCAAGAAAAAGAAAATGTGTTCGACCTGGAGTGGGTGAACGGCTATACCTATGGCGACGTGTTCCTCCAGCCTGAGTACGAGCATTCCAAATACACCTTCGAGCTGTCTGACGTGGACATGCTGTTCAACCTGTACAACACCTACGAAGCAGAAGCCAAGCGACTGATGAAAGAGTGTCTGGTGTACCCTGCATACGATTACGTGCTGAAGTGCTCCCATACGTTTAACCTGCTGGATGCGAGAGGTGTGATCAGCGTAACTGAGCGTGCTGGCTACATCGCACGTGTACGGAACCTGTCCCGTGAAGTGGCGCAAACCTATTACGCAGAGCGTGAACGCCTGGGCTTCCCGCTTTTGCAAAAAAGCGACGCAGCCTCGCAATCTGGCGCGCCAGCCCTGAAAGGAGAGGATTCGAATGAGTAAGCGCGATCTGCTTTTGGAAATCGGACTTGAAGAAATGCCTGCCCGCTTCGTCGCAGGGGCGGCGGCACAACTGAAGGAAAAAGTCGAAAAATGGCTGGCGGCTGAACGGATCCCGTTTGAACAAATCACTTCCATGGAATCCCCGCGCCGTTTTGCCGTATTGGTCAACGGACTTGCCGAAAAGCAGCCAGACCGCAATGACGAAGCCAAAGGACCTGCACGCAAGATTGCGCAGGATGAGGCTGGCAACTGGTCGAAGGCAGCGCTCGGATTTGCCCGCAGCAACGGTGTAGAGCCGGATCAGCTGTACTTTAAAGACGTGAACGGCGTGGAATATGTGCATGCCCGCAAATCAGAGGCTGGAAAAGAGACCAAAACTCTCCTCCCTCAGCTAGCGGATACGATCGCAGGCATGAACTTTCCGAAAAATATGCGCTGGGGTGCCAATGATCTCAAATACGTCCGTCCGATTCGCTGGATGGTCGCACTGTTCGGGGAGGAGCTGATTGACCTCGAAATCGCAGGTGTAAAAAGCGGCCGCATCACGCGCGGTCATCGCTTCCTCGGTGCAGAGGTGGAAATCAACCATCCTGCTGAATACGCAAGCAAGCTGGCCGAGCAGTACGTAATGGTCAATCCGGATGAACGCCGTGCGGCCATCGTGGAGCAAATTCGCCGAATGGAACAGGAAAATGGCTGGAACATTCCGATGGACGAAGGCCTTCTTGACGAGGTCGTGCATCTGGTAGAATATCCGACAGCCCTGTACGGAACGTTTGAAGAGGAGTTTCTGACGATTCCGCGCGAGGTTCTGGTAACCTCCATGCGTGAGCATCAGCGTTACTTCCCGGTGGAAAACGCCCAAGGACAGCTGCTGAACCACTTCGTTACCGTGCGCAACGGGGACAGCCGCGCGCTGGAAAACGTAGCGAAAGGAAATGAAAAGGTACTCCGCGCCCGTCTTTCTGACGCCCGCTTCTTCTATGTAGAAGATCAGAAGCTGCCGATTGACAGCTGCCTCAAGCGTCTGGAGACCATCGTTTTCCACGAGGAACTCGGAACGATCGGAGACAAGGTGCGCCGTGTGCGCAAAACGGCAGCGCAGATTGCTGAAAAGCTGGGTGTGAGCCAGGAAGAAGCGGGGCAGGTAGATCGGATCGCTGAAATTGCGAAATTCGATTTGGTGACCAACATGGTTGGGGAATTCCCAGAGCTGCAGGGTATCATGGGAGAAGACTACGCGCGCAAAGCAGGAGAGAACGAGATTGTAGCAAGCGGTGTGTTTGAACACTATCTGCCGCGCTTTGCAGGCGATCTGACGCCGAAGTCTGCGCAGGGAGCGATCGTGAGCCTGGCAGATAAGCTCGATACCATCGTAGGGATTTTCTCGATCGGCATCGTGCCGACCGGTTCTCAGGACCCATATGGATTGCGCCGCATGGCAGCAGGTATCGTAACGATTTTGCTGGAGAGAGGCTGGCAGCTGTCTTTGGAGCAGCTCTGGGATGCAACTCTTGCGACCTACACCGAACAAGGGGTAAACAAGAGAACGGTCGAAGAAGTGAAAAAAGATCTCGTCGATTTCTTTGCCCTTCGCTTGAAAAACGTTCTTCAGGAAAACGGCGTTCGCTACGATGTCGTGGATGCCGTTCTGTCTGCTGATTTGTCTTTGGTGCCTGAAGTTTTGGCCAAGGCCAAAGCCTTGATGACAGCTGTCAGCGATGAGGAATTCAAGCTGATCGTGGAACAATTCAACCGCGTAAACAACCTGGCACAGAAGGCGGAAGCTGACCGTGTCGAGGAAGCGCTGTTCGTTGAAGACGTTGAACGCGCGCTGTACCGGGCCTACCTGTCCGTTCAGCAGGAAGTGGGAAGCCTGGCGGATCAGGAAAAAGCATTGGCTACGCTGGCTACCCTGCGTGAGCCGATCAAAGCGTTCTTCGACAGCGTCATGGTTATGGCAGAGGATCAGGCTGTTCGCGCCAACAGGCTCGGCCTTTTGCAGCGACTCTCTCGCCTCATTTTCGCCTACGCTGATTTTTCCAAGCTCGTTTTTGCATAAAAAGCCTTTCCGAATAATTGGCTGCCTCCGTCCTTCTGCGGGCGGAGGCACCTTTTTTCCATGCGAAAGAAGGAATATCCGGTCGAATAGAGTAATACTAGGAAGAGGTAACAGACAGAACCGGGGTGATTGGTCATCGAGCTTACCAAACGACAAGAGCAGATCTTACAGATCGTGAAGGATGAAGGTCCAATTACGGGAGAGCACATCGCGGATCGCTTGCATTTGACCCGCGCGACACTGCGCCCCGATCTTTCCATTCTCACGATGTCAGGTTATTTAGAAGCCAGGCCTCGGGTCGGGTATTTTTATGCTGGGAGACCCGCAAGTTCGGTCATAAGTGAACGGCTTCACAAGCTTCTCGTCAATGACTACAAGGCGGTTCCTATCGTTGTTTCCGAATCAGCCTCTGCTTACGATGCCATCGTGACCCTGTTTTTGGAGGATGTAGGGACACTGTTCGTCGTGAATCAGAAAGGCTACTTGGCTGGAGTCATTTCTAGAAAAGACTTGCTGCGTGCCTCGCTCGGCAACAAGACGCTGGAGGATGTCCCTGTCAGCATCATCATGTCACGAATGCCCAATATCATCACGTGCGCACCTGAGGAAACGCTGTACGCAGCAGCCAAAAAACTCATCGACTTCCAGATCGACTCCTTGCCGGTGGTTCGTCCGAGTGAGGAAGATCCCAAGCAGATGGAGCTGACTGGACGAGTCACCAAGACAACGATCGCCAAAGCATTTGTAGAACTGGGCAGCGAACCGAAAGTGTAGGAGGAGAAGCGATGCAAGGAAACAGGCAAGGACAGCTCATCTACGTGGTATCAGACTCCATCGGTGAAACAGCCGAGCTTGTTGTTCGCGCTGGAGCAAGTCAGTTTGACCGTTTTTTGATTGATGTTCAGAAGTACCCCTACATAGAAGACAAAGAATCCATTGACGAGATCATTGCTTCTGCGAAAGAATCCAAGGCAATGATCGTTTTTACGCTGGTCATCCCTGAGCTAAACGCCTACATCACCCAGCAAGCTGCGCTGCACGGGATTCCTGCCATCGACGTTATGGGGCCTCTCATGCAAACGCTGCAAAACATGCTGCAGGAGCCTCCTACCGGAAAGCCTGGGCTGGTCCGTCGCTTGGACGAAGAGTATTTCCGCAAGGTCGACGCGATTGAATTTGCAGTCAAATACGATGATGGGCGCGACCCGCGTGGATTGCTACGTGCCGACGTAGTTCTGATCGGAGTTTCCCGTACGTCCAAGACGCCTTTGTCGATGTATCTGGCGAACAAACGCTTGAAGGTAGCAAACGTGCCTCTGGTGCCGGAAGTGGAGCCGCCAGAAGAACTCTTCCAGGTGCCACCGGAGCGCTGTATTGGGCTTACGATCAATCCGGAGCAGCTGAACGGCATTCGCACGGAACGATTGAAAGCGCTTGGCTTGACAGCGCAGGCGAACTACGCCAATCTGGACCGGATTGCGGATGAGCTGGCGTATTCCAACAAAATTATTGAGCGTTTGGGCTGCCCCGTAATCGACGTTTCGAAAAAGGCCGTCGAGGAAACTGCCAACATTATTCTTGAGATGATTCGCAAAAACAACCTTCGCAGTGAAAAGAAATAGGTCAAAAGAAGGAATTTGACGTTTTTTGTAGAAAACGAGTAGGGCGACAATCACGATCTGAGCGCTGTAGAGCGTTTATTGCTTACGGAAATGTGGAAAAGTAGAAAAGAAGAAAAGATGAAAAGAAGTGCGATCCCAAGAAGGAAAATGACGAATTTTGACGAACTAAATAATCTCGTCGTTCGATTCTCCTGAAAAGGTGGATAAAGATGGCTGGTCCCACTTCTGATGAGTTTGTAAAACAAGTGCGTGCCGCTGTCGACATCGTAGACGTTGTAGGAGAGTATGTACAACTGAGAAAAAGCGGTCGTGCCTTTCTCGGTCTATGTCCATTTCACTCTGAGAAGAGCCCTTCCTTTAACGTGAACGCGGAGCGACAGTTTTTTCATTGCTTTGGATGTGGAGCAGGAGGGGATGTCTTTTCCTTCCTGATGAAACTGGAACAGTTGACTTTTCCGGAAGCCCTCCACAAACTGGCAGAGCGTGCTGGAATTGCTGTGCCCGAACCACAGCACGAAGAAGTTTCTCCAGAAAAACGGGCGAGACAAGCCATGCAGGAAGCGCATCAGCTTGTTTCAAAGCTGTACCATTACGTACTGACTGAGACTCCGTATGGTGTAGAAGCGATGAAGTACCTCACCAAACGTGGAATGTCCCAGCAGACGTTAACCGAGTATCAAATTGGGTTTGCCCCGGATTCGTGGGATTTCGTCACACAGTTTTTAAAGAAACGGAACTTTTCCCAGGATCTGATGGTGGAAGCAGGTTTACTTGCAAAAAGTGACGCCGGAAAAGTGTTCGACCGTTTTCGCGGTCGCGTCATGTTCCCCATCCACGATTCGCAGGGAAATGTCATCGGATTCGGCGGTCGGTTATTGGACAACACCAAGCCCAAGTCGCAGCCCAAGTATTTGAATAGTCCTGAAAGCCTTCTGTTCAACAAAAGCGCCACCCTTTTCAATCTTCATCGCGCCCGTCCTCACATTCGCAAGAGAAAGCAGGTGCTGTTGTTCGAGGGATATGTCGACGTGGTGTCGGCGTGGCAGGCAGGCTTCATGCAAGGTGTGGCTACTTTAGGAACGGCGCTGACCGAGCAGCAGGCTCGAATCCTTCGGCGGAATGTGGATTCAGTCGTTCTCTGTTACGACGGAGATGCAGCAGGTCAAGAAGCGACGAGCAAGGCGATTCACGTTTTGCAGCAGGCAGGATTGGTCGTGCGGGTAGCTCCATTGCCTCAAGGCACGGACCCTGACGATTACATTCGCCAGCATGGGGCCGAAGCGTTTTCCCAGCAGGTATTGTTGCAGGCAATGCCGGTTACGGCTTTCCGTTTGAAACATTTGCGGAGCCAGTACGTAATAAATGATGAGACAGATAAAACGCGCCTGATCGCAAAGGCGGTAGAAATCATCAACGAACTGGACAGCCCGGTGGAACGCGACTTGTATCAGCGGCAATTGGCAGAGGAGTATTCCCTGACCCTCGGCGATTTAAAATGGGAGTCAAAACGCGCTTACAAACAGCAAAAAAGTGAGCGCCAAAGGGATAAAGTATCGCCAGCATGGAATAATAGTATAAATAATGGCAAAGTTACGCTCGCGAAAACTCTGCCACCCGCTTACCACACGGCTGAGCGCATGCTGTTGTACTACATGATGCGGAATGCAGATATTGCCCAAAGGGTGCAGCAGGAATGCAATGCTCACTTTCAGGTGGACATTCATGATGCGTTAGCCGCCTACCTGTACGCTTACTACGCAGAGGGAAATCCGGAAGACCCTGGAAAGTTTATACATTACGTGCAAGACGAATCGTTAAAGCAATTAGCCTCGGGATTGGCCATGATGGAATGTAAGGAAGACGTATCTGATTTAGAGATCGGCGATTACATCAAACAAGTGAATAACTACCCGAAGCGTGCCGAGTTGGAACGATTGCGCGAAGAGCAGCGGAGCTTACACCTCCAAGCGGCCGCAGCGGACAGCGAGGATGCGCGCAAACAACTGGAAATTCAAGCAGCCATCACAGGGATGAAGATTCTTGAATTGGAAAATGCTTTAAAAGAAGGGTAGCATCAGATCATTCCCGGGGAAGGAGGGATAGTAGATGAACAAACAAAACATCACTTCAGACATGGAAGCAATGTCCATCGAACAAGTGAAGGAACAATTGGTCGAATTAGGCAAAAAACGCGGTGCGCTGTCGTACAAGGAAATCACCGATCGACTCTCAGGTTTTGAACAGGATTCCGATCAAATCGATGAGTTTTTTGAGTATCTGGGTGATCAAGGCATTGAGATAAACAACAACGAAAACGAGGACGACGACGAAGAAGTAGATCGAATGATCATGAAGGACGAGGACAACGAAGAATTCGATTTTGACGATCTCTCTGTTCCACCCGGAATCAAGATCAATGACCCTGTAAGGATGTACCTGAAAGAAATCGGTCGTGTGCCTCTACTTTCCGCCGAAGAGGAGATTAAGCTGGCCCAGCGTATTGAGCAGGGCGACGAGGAAGCCAAACGCCGACTGGCAGAAGCCAACCTTCGTCTGGTGGTATCGATTGCGAAGCGTTATGTAGGGCGCGGCATGCTGTTCCTCGATTTGATCCAAGAAGGGAACATGGGTCTGATCAAAGCGGTTGAAAAGTTTGACTACCGCAAAGGCTACAAGTTCAGTACGTACGCCACGTGGTGGATTCGTCAAGCTATCACCCGCGCGATCGCAGACCAGGCACGTACGATTCGAATTCCTGTGCATATGGTGGAAACGATCAACAAGCTCATTCGGGTATCGCGTCAGCTCCTGCAAGAATTGGGACGTGAACCGATGCCAGAGGAAATCGCAGAAAAAATGGATCTCACGCCTGAGAAGGTTCGGGAAATCATGAAAATTGCTCAAGAGCCGGTATCATTGGAGACGCCGATCGGGGAAGAAGACGATTCGCATCTGGGCGATTTTATCGAGGACCAAGACGCGTTGGAACCTTCCGATGCCGCAGCTTATGAATTGTTGAAAGAACAATTGGAAGACGTGCTGGATACGTTGACAGACCGAGAAGAGAACGTTCTTCGTCTACGCTTTGGTCTCGATGACGGTCGTACTCGTACTTTGGAAGAAGTGGGAAAAGTGTTTGGCGTAACGCGTGAGCGGATTCGTCAGATCGAGGCAAAAGCGCTTCGCAAACTTCGTCATCCAAGCAGAAGCAAGCGCTTAAAAGATTTCCTGGAATAACCGATATATGTAGTATGTGGCCTACGTACAGCCTACGTAGGCTTTTCTTTTTCCACCAATCAAGACCGTTGCCGTCGAAAGTTAGGAGGGGCCGCGTTGGAAGACCAGCGCAAACGAACCATTATCGCAGAGATCGAAAACTGGCGGAGAAATCACCTGCTGCCTGAACATTACTGCATTTTCCTATTAAATTTGTATACGGAGGGAGATCGCACCGAAGCTCAGCCAGCTGCTGCTAAAGGGGAGCGGAGAAGATCGGACGCAAGCTCCGGGAAGGAAAGAGGAAGCGCAGTTCCCGTCTCCTATCCTTCTCCCGTGACAGGGAAAATGGTAATGGCTTGGCTCCTTGGTGCCCTTGTCATTGCTGGTTTGATCTTACTTGCTTTTCATTTTAACCGTTTTCAAACCCCAATGCAAATTGCCATCTTTGCCTGTTTCGCACTGGTTTTCTATATTCTGGGACTGGTTTTCAGGGGTTCCGCTCCTCCCTTGACGCATCTCTTTTTAGGGCTTAGCTTCGTCATTTTGATTGCAGGGGGAGTCTATTGCATTACGAAGCTGGGCGGATCGCATCCCATGATTTTGTTCTACCTGGGCATCATCTGCGTGCTGCTATGTGCGAGTGCATTCGTATTCGGCTATAGCTATTTGCTCTATTCCGGGATGCTGGGGCTGGCCGTGCTTTACGGGGTAGCGACTATCGAGAGAGTGAGCAGTGATTACACATGGTGGCGATCGGAGCTGTACTGGGTGCCGCTTGCTTGCTTGTTGACCGGCTTGGGCTTTCTCATGAACAGTGGCAATCCGAAATGGGCTGGAGTGTTTGCATTTTGCGGCCTTGCTGCATTTTTTGGAGCGGAGATACAGTCTTTATACATCCCTTTGGCAAAGCGGGATTTGATCCAGCTATTGTTGTTCATCAAAGTATTTTTGGCCTCAGCATTCTTTTTCTTCACTCGCAGATACTGGTATTCATGGCTGCGGCTGTAGGCCCGCCTTTCTTTGGAAAAGCCGTTTCCATGATTGGGACAGTTTGCTACAATCGAAAAAGGTGAGAAATTGAGGTGAATGGGATGGATAACAAGTGGAAGGTCCTGATTGGAATCCTGCTTGCGGCCATTTTTCTTGGAGGAGAAACAGCTGCACAGCTATTGGGAGTCAAAACCTATAGCATCGGGTACATACTTGGAGCACTCTCCTTTATCGGAGCAATTTTGCTGGGAGCACGCCGCACATAGGCGTGTTTTTTCATTCATCAAACACATGCTTTTGCAAGTTTCCGAATATTCATCACACAGAGCGGCAACTATGGTGTATAATGGGAGGAGAATTCTGAACAAACGCTCAGTCGAATTGTCAGACGTGCTTCCACTCCTACACTAAAGCGCTTTCAAGGGGGATCTGCAATGAATTTTGATTTGAACCAGGAACAGCTCATGCTGAAAAAAATGATTCGGGAATTTGCCGATGAAGTCGTGGCGCCAGGGGCAGATGAGCGTGACAAGACCAAGCAATTTCCGGTAGATGTGTTTAAGCAAATGGCTGAATTGAATTTGATGGGTCTGCCTTTTTCCGAGGAGTACGGTGGAGCTGGCGCAGACACCACGAGCTTTGCGATCGTCACGGAAGAGCTGAGTCGCGCATGCGGCTCGACGGGGATCACGTACTCTGCGCACATTTCTTTGGGCGGAGCGCCGCTCTCCCTGTTCGGAACGGAGGAGCAGAAGCGCACGTATTTGTCCAAGGTCTGCTCGGGTGAGAGCTTTGGCGCCTTCGGTTTGACCGAACCAAATGCGGGTTCAGATGCAGGCGGCACTAGAACCACCGCTTTGCTCGACGGGAACGAATGGGTTCTGAATGGATCGAAATGCTTCATTACCAATGCTTCGTACGCATCCTTTCTCGCTTTGACAGCAGTAACGGATAAGGAAAAGGGAGCGCGCGGAATCACGGCGTTTATCGTGCCGACGGACGCACCTGGCTTTACCGTTTTGGCGAATTACGAGAAGCTGGGCCTGCACAGCTCCAATACAACAGAGCTGGTGCTTGAGGACGTCAGAATCCCGGAAGAAAACGTGCTCGGCAAAACGGGTGAAGGCTTCAAGCAATTCTTGATCACACTTGACGGCGGCCGTATCGGCATTGGCGCAATGGCAGTGGGGATTGCTCAAGCCGCTTACGACAAAGCTTTGCAATACGCGAAGCAACGGACGGCATTCGGGAATTCCCTCAGCCAATTTCAGGCGATCCAGCACAAGCTGGCGGATATGGCGATGCAGATCGAGCTGGCACGGAATATGGTGTACAAGGCAGCCTGGCTCAAAGACAACGGCCGCAAGTTTACGAAGGAAGCAGCAATGGCGAAGCTGTACGCTTCAGAGGTCGCGATGTCGGCTACTCATCAGGCGATCCAGATTCACGGCGGGTACGGCTATATGCGCGAGTATCAGGTAGAGCGTTTTTTCCGCGATGCCCGCTTGCTGGAAATCGGAGAAGGCACATCAGAAATTTTGCGAAATGTCATCGCTCGCGAAATCGGCTGTTAAATCATTGTCAGAAAAGTCCCCGCTTTGCAAAAGCAGCGGGGATTTTGTCGTTCTTTGCCCGCGCTCTGTCAGGCATTTAGGATTGGGCAATCGCTCCCAAATAGGGTAGAATAGAGGGAACGGAAGGTGAAGAGACACATGACATTTGTTACAATTTCGAAGCGTCTGGAGACAATTGCCAGCTATTGCCCACAGGGAGCCCGCGTCGCCGACATCGGGTCGGATCATGCGTTATTGGCTTCTTATTTACTTTTAAAGGGGATTGCGTCGCACGTCATTGCAGGCGAGCTCAACGAAGGACCGTATCAAGCGGCTCTGAAGCAAATACATACCTTGCAAGCGCGAGATCGAGCTTCGGTACGAAAAGGAGACGGATTGGCCGTCCTGCAGCCTCGGGAAGTCGATGTGGTCTGCATCGCGGGGATGGGCGGACAACTGATTGCTTCTATTTTGGAAGCGGGAATCGACAAACTGGACGGAGTAAAGCGCCTCGTCCTGCAGCCAAACGTAGGTGAAGAGGTGGTTCGGCGTTGGTTCATGGATCACGGCTGGGAGCTGATTGCGGAGACCATTTTGGAAGAGGACGGGATTCTCTACGAAATACTGGTTGCTGAGCGAGGGAACCCTGTACGGCCATATGAAAACAAGGAGCGAACAAAGGAAGAGCTCCTCCGAATGGGTCCCTTCCTCTGGGAGCAGAAGCATCCTGCACTGATACTGAAATGGCTGAATGAACGGGAAAAGTGGGAAAAAGTGCTCGCGCAGCTGAGTCGCTCGGACAAGCCGGAAGCAGCGCAGCGAGTCCGAGAAATCAAAGCAGAAGTCGAATGGATAGATGAGGTGATTGCATGTTTGCGCACGGACAAACCGTAATTCAATATGTGGAACGGCTGGCTCCCAAGTCCCTCGCCATGGAGGGAGACAAAATCGGTCTTCATGTTGGGACTTTGCAAAAACAGGTTAAGAAAGTCATGATCGCACTCGATGTGTTGGAATCGGTGGTCGATGAAGCGATTGCTGAAGGAGTCGATCTGATTGTCGCGCACCATGCGGTCATTTACCGTCCGCTCAAGAACATTCGTACCGATCTGGCAGCCGGGCGGGTTTTTGAAAAGCTGATCAAGCATGACATCGCCGTATACACCGCACACACCAATCTCGATGTGGCAGTCGGGGGCATGAATGACTGGCTGGCGGAAGCAATCGGCTTGACCAAGGTCGATGTGCTGGATGTCCTGCAGCGGGATGCTTGGAAGAAGCTCGTCGTTTTCGTCCCAGTTAGCCACCGTGATGCCGTTTTCCAAGCGCTCTGTGAGGCTGGCGCTGGCTCGGTGGGGAACTACAGTCACTGCTCGTTCCAAACGGAAGGGACGGGGACGTTCTTGCCGGGTGACGGAACGAATCCGTTTATCGGGGCAGCGGGTAAGCTGGAGAAAGTGGAGGAAGTGAGACTGGAAATGGTTGTGCCAGCTTCCAGACAGTCTGCTGTCGTCAAGGCGATGCTGCAAGCCCATCCTTACGAAGAAGTGGCTTACGATCTCATTCCCCTCGAGCAATCCGGCCAGGCATTCGGCATTGGACGTATCGGGCATTTGCCTGAGCCGATGACATTGCGGGAGCTCTCTGAGCTGGTAAAAGAGCGCTTTTCTCTGAAAGGATTGCGCGTCGTCGGAGACCTGGAAGCACAGGTGAAAAAGGTTGCGGTAGTAGGCGGAGATGGCAGCTCGTTTGTTTCCAAAGCCATTTTCAAAGGGGCTGACGCATATCTGACAGGGGATATCGGTTATCATACCGCTCACGATGCCCAGGCAGAAGGGCTCTCCATTATTGACGCCGGCCACAATATCGAAAAGATCATGAAACAGAAGATGGCAGAATATCTCATCGAACAACTGAAAGCAATCGGCTACCAGACAGACGTCATTGCATCTGCTGTGCACACCGATCCGTTCCAATTTGTGTAGGTTTGTCAGTTGAAGTGTAGGAGGATTGCATGTGCAAAAACTATTACGAACGATTTCGTGTACGCTGCTGGCAGCCACACTGATGACCCCCGGTTTTGCCTCCGCGGCTGGGGGCTTCATGCCTTATGGGGATATCAGCAAGCATTGGGCCAAAACATCGATTATTCGCGGTGTTCAGGCTGGGCTTTTCGCAGCAGGAAGCAAGGCGCCTCTATTCTATCCGAATCGCGATATGACGAGAGCTGAATTCGTAGCATTACTGGATCGCTTGTACAACGGCGGACAGTATCAGCTGTATCCGCTGACCTTTCTCTCGGAGCATGCCGAGTGGAATCGCGGCGAAGGCTTTGAGGAGCCTTATCTTCCTTACAAAGACGTGGATCGGCTGACGTGGATGTACGCGCCTACCTTGCGTGTTTCCTATATCATGGAGCGGTTGTATGGTCCGGATGCGATCCAGCAAGTGTTTCCTGGGGAGCAGATGAAGCCGAACCAGCCGATCACCCATGAAGAAGCAGCCAAGCTCATGCAAATGTTCACGATGACGGGCGACAGCCAAAACGCGTGGGGAGAAGTGAGCGACTGGGGATGGATCGAGGGTGAGCGCACCGATTCTCTGAAACGGGGAGAAGCGGCCGTAGCAGCCGATCGTCTGATGACCTATCTGATGCAGGATACGATTCTGCCGCTGCTGGACTTTGATGGTTCGAAGTTTCCGATGGTTCCAGAGATTCAGGAGCTTTTTCCGCTTTTTGTGACGTATACCGATTCCAAGACGGCAGATGAAGAAACCTACGTCAATGCCGTGGAAGCCATTCGAAATCATGAAGATACGGATGAGACGTACGCTGCGCTAAGCAAACTGGCTGGAGGTTCTTTTTCCAATCAGATTGGCGTCCATTTTTATTTGAGCTGGAATCCTACCACGCCGTTGACGGACAATCTGGATGAAGCTTTTCGTGCGATCGATGCCTACTTCCAGGATAAGATCATCTTGCCGGATACTTTGCGTCTGTTGAGTGCAAATGTGTATGACATTGCTCTGCAATTAGGTGCATCCGATACGAGAGAGTACGACAAGGTATTGACCCGCCTTGGCGACTATGAGAAAAAGCTGAAGCAGGACACAAAAGAGTGGGAATCGCTGTCGATTTATTTGGGAGCGCTGGAGATCAAGGCTGGGCACACGGACAAGGCGCTGGAGCGATACGGCCAATTCGCATCCAAGCATCCGGAAGCATTGCTCAACTCCGCTTACTATTTGGTGCAGGAAGGACGTACGCAGGAAGCCGAGGCTCTCATTGCCGCGCAAAAGCCGAAAGCATCGGATGAGCGCATGGTTCAGCTCGTCAAGCTGCTCGGACATGAGATGACATCCATCAAGGATCAATCCTCCATCGCAACGGATTTGGCGTATACCTTGAACCATCTGGATCGAGCCTCGTCCTATCAAGTGAAAGGAGAGGCGTTCCTGAGCGGCTTCTCGTTTACCTACACGCAGGACGTGGATGGGCAAAGAAAGGCGAGCCGCACTTCTGGTTTTTATCAATCTCCGCAAAAGCTGGTTTCAGACAAGCTGGAGACATATACGGACGGACAGAAAAAAATTCAGTACACGTACGATACCAATAGACAAGCCTGGGACAAGCATCCTACCGATACGCTTGATTTTGTGCATGAATGGGTTGGTTCCCAGAGCATCCGGGATCGTCTCGCCAATCTCCACGCCCGCTACTACAAGCAATCATTTGGTCGCTACGACATTATTACGGAGTGGATTCCCGGATCTGCGCTTGAGGAAAAGGCGAAGAGCGTCACCCTTGGGCGCGGAAAGATTAAGAACGTTCCTCTCTATATGAATAAATACTACATTGACCGTACGAGCGACGAGCTGGTCATGCATGTTTGGCGCTATGAGGAGATCTACGATAGTAAGGAGTATGTCGCATATTCCGGCACGGATCATTACAACCTGGCAGCAAAAGTGAAAGTGTTCATCCCAGATGAAGTTCGGAAAGAGGTGACCCCATGAAACGGATGAGTCAATGGGCCTTAGCTGCTTTGCTACTCACGACAGCTATTCCCGTACAGGCAGCGGATCGACCTTACTTGGAAACCGAAGAAGTTTTTTCGCACGTCATGGAGAGTCATTTGAGCAAGCCGGCAGCACAGCAGCTGGTAAAGGGAGCTCTGCAAGGCATCAGCGAGCAAGCCGGTAAAAAGCAGCATCTGAATCTGACCGTCTCTCCAGAAGATGACACGCTGGGTGAGCTCGAGGAGCGCATGGCAGAATGGCAGACAAAGGGAAAATGGGACGATTTGACCATCAATACATGGGCGATCGACGGGATGCTGTCGACGCTCAATGATCCGCACAGCGTGTTCTTTACGTCGGATGAGCTGCGACTGTTTCAATCGGATGTGGAGAACCAGTTTGTCGGCTTTGGCTTCCGCATGCGCATGCAAAACAACGAGCTGATCCTGAGGGAGATCGTACCTGGCTCCCCGGCTGCTGCTACCTCTCTCAAGCGAGGCGATCAGTTGCTGAAGATCGGTGACATTTCCTTGGTTGGCAAGAGCTTTGAGGAAGCCTACGCATATCTGAAAGGATCGGAGGGCACCGAGGCCGTTCTCACGGCATATCGACCGTCCGAGAAGCGCGAGTTTCAAGTGAAGCTGAAACGGGCCATGCTTCAGCTGCCGGAAGCGGAAGGGCAACTGTTTTCCAAAGATTCCATTGGTTATATAAGTCTCGAAACATTCGGATCTGATGGAGCTATCCAAATGAGGGACAAGCTAGCGGAATTCGCTCGTACCGGACAGCACTTGAAAGGCCTGGTACTCGATTTGCGGGACAATGGGGGAGGGTATCTCTCGACTGCTCGGGATATCGCCAGCTTGTTTATGGAGGAAGGCTTGCTCATGTACACGACCAATCGGAACGGAGTGGAAGTGGAGACATGGGTGAGAAACGGAAATGATATCGGTGTTCCTGTGCGGATTTTGGTTAATGGCGGTACGGCTTCTGCGTCCGAGCTTTTGTCTGGCGCACTGCGGGATCATGGCATCGCCAAATTGGTCGGCACCAAAACATACGGGAAAGGCAGTGCACAGCAAGTCATTCCCTTATCCGATGGGGATGCGCTGAAGCTGACGCTGAACGAGTACTTTACTCCCAAGCATACGGTTGTAAACCATGTGGGATTGACTCCGGACATGGTGGTCGAGGATTACGCCGCACAGGTAGTAGAAGCCCTGCACTCGCTGGGCGTCAAGAATTGGGAGCTGAGCGATGAAAATGGCGATACGGAAATCAACGGAGTTCCGTTTCCGACAGTCGACCCGCTCTTCAAGCAAGGAACGGATGGCCTGCAGATAAAAGCAGCAGTTATGCAGCATCTGCTGGGAGATTCGTCTGTTGGGGAAAAAGACTACGTGGCAATTGCTCCGTACCTGAAGAGTCATCCTTCTTTGCAGCTTCAAAGTAAAAATGGTGTCCATACCCTTACTTATCACCAGATATAATTCGCTCTTCATGCCCATCTACTCTTGCAGAGGGGCTTTTTCTTTTTAGGCGAATAGCGGCTAGGTCTGAATCGAACA